>DQGF01000117.1:1652-2398 GCA_003525045.1 Pseudomonas sp.
CCATGTCGAGTGCGCCGTCACGCCCACGCTGGCCATAGGGCGCCGTGCAGTCGACTTGCGCGGCCGAGGGCGACCAGGTTGCGGCGGGCAGCGCCTGCGGACCGGTCAGGGTCAGGTCCACGGTTGCCCCTCTGGAGTGATTGGAGACCCGTGCCACATAACCCAGGCGCCAGAAGTCCTGCTTGTCTACGCGCGGATAGAACTCGGTCTTGCGTGGGTCACCTGGCTGCGTGGCGAAGCGTCCCATGTCGGCAACCGCACGGCCGGGTCGATAGCAGTCGAATACCTTCAAACCATAGCCCTGGGTACGCAGTGCCTTTTGTACCCGGGCGAGGGCCTGGGCGGCGTCCAGCGTCAACAGGCACTGCGCCGCGGCGTAACCGTCGAGCGGGTGCCCGGTGAAGTTGTGAGCGCTGGCATAGCGGATGTCCTGCTCGATGCCCGGATCGATCGAATGCAGATAAACCATGTCTTCGGGCCGCGATTCTGCAGCAGCCATGCCGGGCACGACGATGCCCAGGCACAAACCCCACCGCAGGCAGAGCGCGAGCCAGTTTTGCATACGCACTGGAAACAGGCTCGAGCTCGACGCAGGGTTGGTCCGGCACAAAGGGCGCATGCGATGCCTCCAGGGCTGCTGATGATTAAACCCGATCATGATGACTCGCGACGGTGATCTCAAGCGCACCGTCCACGCTGCGAGGCAACTGCAACAGGTTGCTATCACGCAGGGCTTCGGGCAGCAG
>DQGF01000117.1:2692-2976 GCA_003525045.1 Pseudomonas sp.
ACGCAGGGCTTCGGGCAGCAGAGCATCAGGAAAACCCTGATAGGACACCGGGCGCAAGAAACGCTCAATGGACGTCATGCCGACCGAGGTGAAGCGGCTGGGCAATCCATTGTCTTGAACCGCCTTGCGGATGGCTCGCGCCTGGATTGCGGGGTCATTTTCATGGGCGGCGGTGTTGGTCAAGCTGCTGGCAGCGCAGATGACATTCTGACTCGAAACAGGAGCCTGCCGGGTACTGACTAAAGGTACCGGCGGTCAGGTGCTATGAATTTTCCGCCAAGCCC
>DQGF01000117.1:3310-3908 GCA_003525045.1 Pseudomonas sp.
ACCAATGGCGGTGATTTCCGCCCGGGGCACACGCAATGATATCGGTCGAAGACTTCAGGACCCAATCCCACGCACTACTGATCGAACTGGACGCCGCCACGATGGGCATGATGGTGCTGGTTTCATCCCGATGTGTTTCAGGGCCGGCGTGGGACGATGCGACTAAAAGACATCACGATGCCTATGAGATCTGGAATGCCTTTCTCAATGTTCCTGATCCATCGCTGAACCCGGCTACGCACTGACGTTCATCACCCTCTGACCAAGGACGATTTCGGAGCGACACTCCACGCCAGTCAATGGGGAGCTCCAATGCACCAACGAGCCGAGTTTTTGCAGAAGGCGTTCGATACCCTTCAGGAATATGAACAGGCCAGCAAAGTCATTGGTTACATGATCAGCATGCGCACCGGACTGGACGCTGCAGTCGTGCGTCAGCGTGATGCGTTGACCCTCTGGTCGGCGCTACCACGCCAATACGCAGACTTTCATCCTGCCTGAGCGTCCAATCCAGCGAACCCCTGGCTCACGGCAGCGAAAGGATTTTTGCGATTCAGCGCAACGATCGGAACGCCGTGCGAAGTTCCTCGGTAAACAG
>DQGF01000117.1:4175-5666 GCA_003525045.1 Pseudomonas sp.
CACCGACCGGAACGACTTGCGCAGCTCCTCGGAGAAGACTTGCGGCTGCTCCCACGCCGCGAAGTGGCCACCCTTGTCGGCTTTGTGAAAGTAGATCAGGTGGCTATAGGCGCGTCTGGCCCAGCTCTCCGGGGGGTAATAGACGTCATCCGGAAACACCGTGACGGCCACCGGCAGCGCGATCTCGGTGGTTTTCTGTGCGGCCGAAGAAAGCGGGCTGCGTCCCATGTTCTCCCAGTAGAGCCGTCCTGCCGAGGCGCCACTGTGGGTCAGCCAGTACAGCGAAATGTCGTCCAGCACTTGATCCCTGGTTGGCGACTGCCGTGGGTCGGCGCCGTACGTCCATTTGGCAAAGCCCGGATGCACGAGCATGAGCGCCGCGAGGAAAGCCGGTGAGTCCGTCACCCCATAGCTCATCATCTGCGGCCGCGCCGCCATCATCGTGCTGTAAGCCAGGTTGCCCTGTTTGACGAGCGTGGCGACGGCATCAAAGGTCGCGCGTTCCTCCTCGGAGAATCCCGTCGGCGCCGGCCCGCCGACCGCGAGTGCCGCACCGGCTTCCGGCGGAATCGTCGCCGGCAGATTGAGGTGAATGCCGCGCAACCCGGCCGGTGCCTGACGCGCCATCGCGCTGGTGATGGGCCCACCCCAATCGCCACCCTGGGCCACATAGTGGGTGTATCCGAGACGCTGCATCAGCTGTGCCCAGACCCGCGCGATGTGGTCCGGGTCCCAACCGGTGCCCCCCGGTTTACCGGAAAAACCGTAGCCGGGGATGGACGGAATCACCAAATCAAATGCATCGGCAGCGTTGCCCCCGTGCGCAGTCGGATCGCTGAGCGGACCGACGACCTCGATGAACTCCAGCACCGAACCCGGCCAACCGTGGGTCATGATCAGCGGCAAAGCCTGCGGATGGGGCGAGCGCACCCAGATGAAATGGATATCGACCCCGTCGAGGGTAGTCATGTACTGCGGCAAGGCATTGAGCTGCGTCTCAGCCTTGCGCCAATCGTAATCCGTGCCCCAGTAGCGTACCAACTCCTGCAACTGCGCCAGCTGCGCGCCCTGTGAGCGATCGGCAACCGTTTCCTTGTCCGGCCAACGGGTCGCCAGGAGGCGGGTGCGCAGGTCGGTGAGGTCCTTGTCCGCAATGGTGACGTGGAAGGGGCGGATGGCGTTGGCGTCGTCGGTGGGCGCTGTGCTGGCGGGAGGCGCAATGGAAAGCGAGAGGGCAGCCAAAACGACCGCGAATAGGTGCTTCATCTTCACTTCCTCGGTTGAGGGGCAGGATGAGTTCGCTCGTGACCAGCATAGCATCAGGCGAAGAACGGGCCATTCAACCCGTGCACAGTGCGTATTGTTTTCCAGCTTGAGCGAGCGGATTGGCAGAACCGCACATCAGGGTTCTGCCGCCACCCTCAGTCACTCACGCACATTCTGATAAAGCATCAACCGCGAAGTTTCATGCATACCCCGAGTCAACTCAAC
>DQGF01000114.1 GCA_003525045.1 Pseudomonas sp.
GCGCTCCAGCGGGAGCAAGCTCCTTCGCCACAATGATTGTGTTACTTCATGCCTAGGCGCTTGGCCATCCTTCCAAGATTCGCCCGATCCAGGCCCAGCTCTCGGGCCGCACTCGCCCAATTATTGTGGTGCCGGTCCAGGCAAGCGCTGATCAATTGGCGCTGATAATTTTCGGTGGCCTCACGCAAATCCCCCGATACCAATGCCACCGGGACGGCGGTCGGTTGCTCGGAGGAGGCTTCAACGCTGCCAGTGGGCAAATCCAGATCCGCCGCACTCAAGCTGAGGATTTTCGGCCGTTCCTTGCAGCTACCCAAGGCCTTCAGCGCGCTACGGCCGATCAAGTGCTCCAGCTCCCGCACGTTCCCCGGCCAGCCGTACGCCAACAATGCCGCCTGGGCGTCGTGGCTCAGACGCAGGCTGTTGAGCCCCATGCGTGAGCGATTCTGTTCCAGAAAAAAACCGCTGAGCAGCAGCACATCGCGCCCGCGATCGCGCAATGCTGGCACCAGCAAGGGGTAAACACTCAGTCGATGGTAAAAGTCGGCGCGGTAGCGACCGCTGCGTACTTCCTCGGCCAGGTCGCGGTTGGTCGCTGCAATCAACCGCACGTCGACCTGATGCTCTTTGTCCGATCCCAGGCGCTGCAGCTGACCGCTTTGCAAGACGCGCAGCAATTTGGCCTGCACCGCCAGGGACAGCTCACCGACCTCATCGAGAAACAGCGTGCCGCCATTGGCCAGTTCGAACTTGCCGCGCCGATCGTTCATCGCTCCGGTAAAGGCGCCGCGGACGTGACCAAACAGTTCGCTCTCCACCAGTGTCTCCGGCAATGCGGCGCAGTTGAGGCTGATAATCGGCTTGTCGGCCCGAGGAGAGGCGGCGTGGATGGCCTGGGCCACCAGCTCCTTGCCGACCCCGGTTTCGCCGGTGATCAGCACGGTCAGGTCGCTGCCGCCCACCAGACTGATCTCTTCCACCAGCCGTTTGTGGGCCTTGCTCTGGCCGATCATCTCGCGGTTCTGCTGGCCGCTGGCCTGGCGATAGACCTCGGCACGCTGATGTTCGTCTTCGACGCGATTGGCCAGGCGTTCGATGCGCTCGGCGGCGTTGACCGTGGCCGCGGCGAGGCTGGCGAAGGCTTGCAGGGCGTCCAGTTCGATCGGTTCGAAGCGCTCTGGATCGAGGGCGTCGAGGGTCAGCAACCCCCAGGGGCGCTCGTCGATAAATAGCGGGCAGCCGATGCAGTCGTGGACTTCCAGATGCTCGTCAAGGCCGTCGACCAGACCGTCATAGGGGTCGGGCAAGTCGCTGTCGGCGGCAAACCGGGTCGGCCCGGGACTGCTGAGCAAGGCTTCGAATCGTGGGTGTTCGCTGATCTTGAAGCGCCGACCGAGGGTGTCGGTGCTCAACCCGTCGACGGCCAACGGCACCAGCCATTCGCCATCGATGCGCAGCAGGGCGGCGGCGTCGCACGGCAGCAGGGCACGCATGGCGTCGAGCAGGCGCCGATAGCGCTCGCCTTCGGGGAGGTCGCGGGACAGGTCGCAGACCAGTGGCAGCAGGGCGGTCAGCAGGGATTTTGCAGTCATAGTGACTCCGTGTAGTCGGTATGACTATAAGTCAGTCTATGTCGTTATGACTATGGTCTTTTTAACTTATTGATTTATATAGATTTAATTGTTGGCATGAAAACTGATAAGTCTAAGCCATCCAGTTAGAAACCCGTAGTTCAGGAGTCACTTAATGCTTAGCGTTCAAGACCGTGCAATCGTCAAATCCACCGTGCCGTTGCTGGAAAGCGGTGGCGAAGCCTTGATCACTCACTTCTACCGCATGATGCTCTCCGAATACCCGGAAGTTCGCCCGCTGTTCAACCAGGCCCACCAGGCCAGCGGCGATCAGCCCCGTGCCCTGGCGAACGGTGTCTTGATGTATGCGCGGCACATCGACCAGCTCGACCAACTGGGCGACCTGGTGGCCAAGATCATCAACAAGCACGTGGCCCTGCAAATTCTGCCGGAACACTATCCGATTGTCGGCAGTTGCCTGCTGCGAGCCATTTCCGAAGTGCTGGGTGACGAGATCGCCACGCCGCAAGTGATGGCGGCCTGGGGCGCTGCCTACGGTCAGTTGGCCGACATCCTGATCGGTGCCGAAACCAGCATCTACGATCAGAAAGAACAAGCACCCGGCGGCTGGCGTGGGGCGCGGGAATTCATCGTGGTGGCCAAGGTTGAAGAGAGCGCGGAAATCACCTCGTTCTATTTCGAGCCGGCTGACAAAGGCGCGATTCTGGCGGCAGAGCCAGGCCAGTACATTGGTATGAAACTGGTCCTCGATGGCGAAGAGATTCGTCGTAACTATTCGCTGTCGGCCTTGGCCAATAAAGGCCAGTACCGCATCAGCGTCAAACGCGAAGAGGGCGGCCGCGCTTCCAACCACTTGCACGATCAGTTGCACGTCGGCTCCAGCATCCAGCTGTTCCCGCCATCGGGCGAGTTCACCCTGGCGGCGAGTGACAAGCCGTTGGTGCTGATCAGCGGCGGCGTCGGCATCACCCCGACCCTGCCGATGCTCGAAGCAGCGTTGGCGACCAAGCGACCGGTGCACTTTATTCACTGCGCCCGCAACGGTAGCGTCCACGCCTTCCGCGACTGGATCGACGGGTTGGCCGCGCGACATCCGCAGCTCAAGCGCTTCTATTGCTACGACGAAGACGACGGCGTCAGTCCGGCGGCGGACAAGGTCGGGTTGTTGAGCCAGGAGCAACTGGGCGAGTGGTTGCCGCAGCAGCGCGACCTGGACGCTTACTTCCTTGGGCCTAAGGGTTTCATGACGGCGGTCAAACGCCACCTCAAAGCGCTGGGTGTGCCAGAGAAGCAAAGCCGTTACGAATTCTTCGGGCCGGCTTCGGCATTGGAATAACCGCTGACGCCGAGAGATCGTACGATTTCTCGTAGGAGCCAGGCTTGCCG
>DQGF01000207.1:0-2237 GCA_003525045.1 Pseudomonas sp.
GGCAAGCCTCGCTCCTACAGGATATTTGCTGGACACAAAACTTGCGTACACCATAAAACCTGTAGGAGCGAGGCTTGCCCGCGAAGCTTTTTCAGGCGACCGGAATGATTGGCAGGTCCAGGGTTTCAGCCCCGCTATACCGCGACATCGACCCCATTATGGTTTCATGCGGCACACCCTTCGCCAAAGCACTGATCCCATCAAGCCGCGACATCTGATCAGCACTCAACTGCACATCCAACGCACCCAAGGTCGCATCCAGCTGTTCACGAGTGCGCGAACCCAGAATCGGAATCAGCGCCGTGGTCGAAGCCCTGGCTTTTTCCCGCAGCCAGGCAATGGCCACATGAGTCGGGCTGGCATCCAGTTCGGCGGCGACGGCGAGCAGGGTGTCGAGCAGGGCGGTTTCACGGGCACTTTTCTCGGCGTGAATCAGCATGCCGAGTTTGGCGGCGCGGTTGTCCGCATCGTTGCTGCGGTACTTGCCGGTGAGGAACCCGCCACCCAACGGCGACCACAAGGTCGCGGCCAGGCCCAACGCCTCGGCCATGGGCAACTGTTCACGTTCGGCCTGGCGTTCGGCGAGGCTGTATTCCACCTGGATCGCCGCAATCGGAGCAAAACCGCGAACCTCGGCCAGCAGATCGGCCCGCGCGATGCGCCATGCCGGGAAGTTCGACAGCCCGGCGTAATGAATCTTGCCGGCGCGCACCAAATCATCGAAACCCCGCAGGATTTCTTCCATCGGCGTCACGCCGTCACTGATGTGCGCCCAGAACAGATCGATGTGATCAATCTTGAGCCGTGTCAGGCTTTCTTCCACGGCGCGAACCATGTTTTTGCGGTTATTGCCGGTGTGGGAAATGCCCGCGGCCGGTGTTGTGCCCATGGTGTACTTGGTGGCGATGACCAGGCGGTCCCGTTCCGCGGCGATGAACTCACTGAGCATGGCTTCCGACTGGCCAGCCTGATAACCGTTGGCGGTGTCGATGAAGTTGCCGCCGGCCTCCAGGTAGCCGTCAAAAATACGTTTGGCTTCATCACGTTCGGCTCCGTGACCCCAACCGGTGCCGAAGTTGCCGGCGCCCAGCGCCAGTTCGGAAACCCGCAAGCCGGTTTTGCGGCCGAAGACTTTGTAATGCATGGGATGACTCCTTATAGGAAAGGCGCTGGGACATTAATAAATGTCATTCGACATGTATTTAATATGATGCTAGTAATATATTACGTCAAGGCTCTTTTTCATCCGCACCGCTCGCTCCTACAGGACGTGGCATACTGCCGCGCATGAATATCGACTCCCCCCTCAGCGCCTGGCAGCACGCCATCGAACACAAAGGCTTCGTCCAGGACGAAGCCCAGGAACATGCGGTCTGGGCCTTGCAAAAATGTTACGAAGCGCTGCATGAAGGGCGTACGCCGATCACGGGCGTGTACCTGTGGGGCCCGGTTGGGCGCGGCAAGACCTGGTTGATGGATCAGTTCTACCAGAGCCTGCAGGTTCCGGCCCGGCGCCAGCATTTTCATCACTTCATGGGCTGGGTGCATCAACGTTCGTTTCAGCTGACCGGCACCGCCGACCCGTTGAAGGCACTGGCCCGAGAATTGAGTCAGGAAGTGCGGGTGTTGTGCTTCGATGAGCTGTTCGTCAATGACATCGGTGACGCGATCATTCTCGGGCGCTTGTTCCAGGTGATGTTCGAACAGGGCGTGGTGGTGGTCTGTACCTCCAACCAGCCGCCGGACCAGCTCTACGCGGACGGTTTCAACCGAGACCGGTTCATGCCGGCCATCGAGGCGATCAAGCAGCACATGCAGGTGATTGCGGTGAATGGCGGCGAAGATCATCGCTTGCACCCGGGTACAGGCATGCAACGTTACTGGGTCGCGACGCCCGGGCAGACCGGCGCATTGGCGGACGTGTTCAAGGCACTGACCGTCGGCCAGTCGGTCTCCAGCGAGCCGATCAGGGTCGGCTACCGTTCACTCGTTGTGGTGCAAGCCAGTGCAACCGTGCTCTGGAGTCGTTACGCCGACCTCTGTGAGCAGCCCTTCGCGGCCATGGATTTCATGACGCTGTGCGACACCTTCAAGGCTATTCTTTTGAGTGAGGTGCCCAACCTCAGCGCGCAGAAACGCGCCGCACGTATCGCCCGCGGTACCGAAGATGGCGTCGAACGGGTAGTGGCGGGCGATCGCGAGTTGCCGCAATTGTCGGTGAATGACGACGGTGTGCG
>DQGF01000207.1:2528-9673 GCA_003525045.1 Pseudomonas sp.
CGGTGAATGACGACGGTGTGCGGCGTTTCATTGCCCTGGTGGACGAGTGCTACGACCGCAAAGTGCCGCTGTACCTCGAAGCGCAAGTGCCAATGGAATCGCTCTACACCGAGGGTTATCTGGAATTTCCGTTTCGCCGCACCCTCAGCCGTCTACAGGAAATGCAGTTGCAACGTTTCGCCGACGCTTGATATTCGGGAGGAGCGAAGATGAATCAGCCGCTGTCTCACCATTTGTTGACCATGGCCTACCAGAACGCCTGGGCCAATCATCGACTCGCCGGGGCCTGGGGCCAGTTGAGTGAGGATGAGCTGGCGGCGTCACGGGTCAGTTTTTTTCCCAGCCTGAGCGCGACCCTCAATCACATCCTGACCTGTGACTGGTTTTACGTGGATGCGCTGGAGCGGGAATTGCGCGGCGATGACCCGCATCCCGATTGCAGCGTGTTTTTCAAGCACGACAAGCCTTGTTCAACGGCCGCCGAGCTCAAGCGCGAACAAGCCCTGGTGGACCGGCGCCTGATTGCCTACTGCGAGCAAATGCGCGACGCAGAACTGGGCAAGATCGTGACCATCGCCCGGGACACGCCGCAACATGACAGCCGTTTGCGCCTGCTGTCTCATCTGTTCGAGCACCAGATTCATCATCGCGGGCAGGTTCACTCGATGCTCAGTGGTACCCGGGTCGAGCCGCCGCAATTGGACGAGTTTTTCTGTGCCGGCGAGTCGGGCCTGAGGGCCGCGGATTTTACCGAGCTTGGCTGGACGGAAGCCTTGATCTGGGGACATTAAAGTCAAAAGATGCTGTTCTGGACCAGGCGCTTTAACACCGGACGAAAAAAAGGGCGTCCATCAGGACGCCCAACTGTCATCTCTGACCACCGAGCAAGCAGTCAAAGGTCCATCGGTCATTTCGGCTTGTAGGACTCGGTCATTTGCGCGGTTTGATCGTCCGGAACACGGACCTCCGAAACTGTGCGCTCCTGGGCCTGCTGCTGACTGAGCCGCAGGCTGTCGAAGTAATACCGCATCCGTTCTGCCCCACCTTCGGCCAATGCGCTGGCCGAGATGAAGGTCATCAGGCCGGCGATGATCAGGGGTGTACGTTTCATGGTTTGCCTCCCATCAGGAATGTCGGGTGCCTTTCGTCCATGAGCCAGTGCAATGTCGAAGGTCCATTATCTGCCGATTCCGTTAAATGGGCGTTAAAAACTCTATAGCTTCCAGTCCAGACTCAGGGTCACCGTGCGCGGGTTGATATAAACCGCTATGTGACGCGCTACAACAATGTCAGGCGCCACAGTTACAACGGTTACCACTCACCTGTAGCAGCGTTACTTCTGCACGAGTTCCGGGGCGCCTGGCACGGCCTTGGGTTTCATCAGGCTGAAGTCGATCAGCGGACGCTGCTGACGCTCGTAAGGGTTGCCGATCATCAAGGGCCGGGGTTTGAAGCTGTCGCTGACCAGGCTCTTGCTGCGATCGAGTTCATCGAAGCTAAGCCCTGCCAGATCGGCCCAGGTATGGATCAGGTGCGAGCTGCTGTACGGTCGCCCCAGATCGCCGGCGAAGCTCCAGTCGTGGTTTTCACGCCATTTCGGTGAGGCCCAGGCCATGAACGGAATGGTGTACATCGGCGCCGTCGGTTTGTTTTCGTTGCGCCCCAGGGTGCTATGGCCAGGGGAATCGAACACATCTTCACCATGGTCGGAAAGGTACAGCAGGAACCCGTTCGGATCGGACTTGGCGTAGTCCTTGATCAGGCTCGAGACCACGAAGTCGTTGTACAGCACCGCATTGTCGTAGCTGTTGTAGGTCGGCAACTGATCGTCGCGCACACCGTCTGGAACGCCCTGGCGGTCCTTGAACTTGTCGAAGGTCGATGGATAACGGTATTGGTAGCTCATGTGCGTGCCGAGCAGATGCACGACGATCAGCTTGCGCGGCGCAGCGTCGGTCAGGGCCTTGTTGAACGGCTCGATGACATCGCCATCATACTGGGCGGCGTTCTGGTTGCGGTTGTTGTTCAGGTACACCTGCTCATCGGCCTGCTGGGAGAAGGTCGTCAACATGGTGTTGCGCTTGGTCATGGTCTGCTGGTTGGTAATCCAGAACGTCTTGTAGCCCGCCTGTTTCATCATGCTCACCAGCGACGGGGTCGACAGGTACAGGTCCGGATTGTCTTCGTCGGCGAAAGTCAGCACCTGCTGCAACGCCTCGATGGTGTAGGGGCGCGGGGTGATGACGTTTTCGAAGACCGCCAACTGGTCCTTGAGCTTGTCCAGCTCGGGCGTGGTTTCCCGAGGGTAGCCGTACAGGCTCATGCGCTGACGGTTGGTGGATTCACCGATGACCAGCACCAGCGTCGAAGGCTGATCGGCTGCCGAGTCCTTGAGGTTGTGCAACGGCGCAATCTTGCTCGCGCTGGTGAGCATGTCTTGCATGCCGGCCAGGGTATCGAGGTAGCGGTGATAGGCCACGGCCATCTGCCAGGGCACGGCGGGCTCGATGCGAGTCTCGAACTTCTCGAAACCGTCGGCAAAGTTGCCGGTGCGCAGGGTCTGCTTGACCAGTGGATAACCGATCACGGCCACCAGAATGGCCGTCGCGGCGACCAGTGCTTGCCCGCGGGGCATGTACACCGGACGCAAACGAGTCCACAGGAACCAGGCGAACAGCGTGTGGGCGAGGAACGCCGCCACCATCCACCAGGCAAAGTACTGGGTCATGTACTCGCCCGCTTCAGAGATGTTCGACTCGAACATGATGAAGATGACGCTTTGGGAAAATTCCTGCTGGTAAATGAAGAAGTAACCGAGGCTCGCCATGGAGCAGGCCCACAGCACCACGCCGATCAGCGCGGCCAATACCCGAGTCTGTTTGGGGAACAGCAGCATCGGCGCCAGCCAGATGGCGCTCATGATAAAGGCCTGGCGGAACCCGGTGAAACCGGAGGTGCCCGTCAGCTGGATCAGTAACTGGGTAATTCCGGAAAAATACCAGAAGAACAGAAACAGCCAGAAAATTCCTGCCCAATCGAAACCATTCGCAGACGTCGTGCTGCGTTTAAACAAAGCCATTCAACCACGCTCCAACCTGAATTCACTTCCTTCGCCGAGACTTGATATCACCGACGAACGGAAGCCGCGCGGATACCAAGCGGCCACAATGAGCCGGAGTATCAACAAGTGCATGTGAAAAAATTGTGATTACCAGACAGGCGGAGCCTTGGTGGCGTATTGGAAGCAGCAGGAAGCTGCTTCCGGTTCAAGCGCAGTGATCAGGCGTGGGGAGCACGCTGTGTGACGGGCCAGAACTGAGCCTGAGCATCTTGGGTGAGCAGGCGCAGTTGCGCGACTTCCTGCCTCAGCTGGTCGCGCTCGTCTTTCAACTGGCGCAATTCATCGCGACGGATCGTGACGTAAAGGGTTTGTGCTGGCCGTGCTGCTAATAATGTGCCCATTGCTCACCTCGCAAATGGCTGATTCAACTGTAAATCCGCTCCGACATCGGAAGCTGACTTACTATCGGCGCCGATTCTGATTTCTTTTGCCCGAGAAGGGAACTTTTTTATTTTTCATGGTCGCTGTGTCTTCGGCACGATTTCTGACGTTATCAGTCTGGATCGGGCACAATGCCCGGAAACTTCATCCCTGCACTCTGGACTAAACCACATTAGTCGCGTTGGGCTATAACCTTTGACACACTTTATTTGTAGTAGGGAGCATCAGCACATGCAACTCGGGATTATTGGACTGGGCCGCATGGGCGGCAATATTGCGCGGCGCCTGATGCTCAACGGGCACACCACCGTGGTTTACGACCGCAATACCGCCTTCGTCGACACCCTGGCCGCCGAGGGTGCCAAGGGCGTCATCGACCTCCCGGCGCTGGTCGCAGGCCTGGCCAAACCACGTGCCGTGTGGGTCATGCTACCGGCCGGCGCACCGACCGAAGACACCATCGACACCCTGAGCACCTTGCTCGAAGCCGGCGACACCATCATCGACGGCGGCAACACCTTCTATAAGGATGACATCCGCCGGGCGAAAACCTTGTCGCACAAAGGCCTGCACTACGTCGACGTTGGCACCTCCGGCGGCGTCTGGGGCCTGGAGCGTGGTTACTGCATGATGATCGGCGGCGAAGCCGAGGTGGTGAAGCGCCTTGACCCGCTGTTCGACAGCCTGGCGCCGGGCCTGGGCGATATCCCTCGCACCAAGGACCGCACGTCGGACGACGATCGCGCCGAACGCGGTTACATCCATGCAGGCCCCGCAGGCTCTGGCCATTTCGTGAAGATGATCCACAACGGCATCGAATACGGAATGATGCAGGCCTTCGCCGAGGGCTTCGACATCCTCAAGACCAAGGCCAGCAGCAACCTGCCGGAAGACCAGCGCTTCGACCTGAACGTGGCCGACATTGCCGAAGTCTGGCGCCGTGGCAGCGTGGTGTCGTCCTGGTTGCTCGACCTGACGGCCGACGCGCTGGCCAGCGATCCGAAACTTGACGGTTATTCAGGCTCGGTGGCTGACAGCGGTGAAGGTCGCTGGACCATCGAAGCCGCCATGGAACAATCGGTGCCCGTACCGGTGCTGTCGAACTCGCTGTTCTCCCGCTACCGTTCGCGCGGGCAAGGCACCTTTGGCGACAAGATACTCTCGGCCCAGCGTTTCGGCTTCGGCGGCCATGTGGAGACTGCGAAAAAATGACCGGTTTGATCCGCAATAAATCCAAGGCAGAACCCGCACCACCGACCACGCTGTTCCTGTTCGGTGCCCATGGTGACCTGGTCAAGCGTCTGCTGATGCCGGCGCTGTACCACCTGAGTCGCGACGGTCTGCTCGGGGATGGGCTGCGGATCATCGGCGTTGACCACAACGCCATCAGCGATGAGAACTTCGCGAAAAAACTCGAAGACTTCATTCGCGCCGAGGTGGCGTCCAAGGTCGGCAAGGGCGATAAAGCCCTGGATCCGGATTTGTGGGCCAAGTTGGCCAAAGGCATCAGCTATGTCCAGGGCGATTTCCTGGACGACAGCACCTATCAAGCGCTGGCGGCAAAAATCGCCGCCAGTGGCACCGGCAATGCGGTGTTCTACCTGGCCACCGCGCCACGTTTCTTCAGCGAAGTGGTGCGCCGTCTCGGCGCTGCCGGTCTGCTGCAAGAAACCCCCGACGCATTCAGAAGGGTGGTGATTGAAAAACCCTTCGGTTCCGATCTGCCGACCGCCGAAGCCTTGAACGCTTGCCTGCTCAAGGTGATGACGGAAAACCAGATCTACCGGATCGATCACTACCTGGGCAAGGAAACCGTACAGAACATCCTGATCAGCCGGTTCTCCAACAGCCTGTTCGAAGCGTTCTGGAACAATCACTACATTGACCACGTCCAGATCACCGCCGCCGAAACCGTCGGCGTGGAAACCCGTGGCAGTTTTTATGAACACACCGGCGCCCTGCGGGACATGGTGCCCAATCACCTGTTCCAGTTGTTGGCGATGGTGGCCATGGAGCCGCCGGCAGCCTTTGGCGCCGACGCGGTTCGCGGCGAAAAAGCCAAGGTGGTCGGAGCGATTCGCCCCTGGTCGGTCGAGGAGGCACGGGCCAACTCGGTACGCGGCCAATACGCGCCCGGTGAAATCGACGGCAAATTGCTGCCGGGTTATCGCCAGGAAAACAACGTGGCGCCCGACAGCAACACCGAAACTTACGTGGCACTCAAGGTCATGATCGACAACTGGCGCTGGGTCGGCGTGCCGTTCTACCTGCGCACCGGCAAGCGCATGAGCGTGCGCGACACCGAGATCGTCATCTGTTTCAAGCCGGCGCCTTACGCGCAGTTCCGCGATACCGAGGTCGATGAGCTGCAGCCGACCTATCTGCGGATCCAGATCCAACCCAACGAAGGCATGTGGTTCGACCTGCTGGCCAAGCGGCCCGGACCGGCGCTGAAGATGGCCAATATAGAATTGGGGTTTGCCTACAAGGATTTCTTTGAAATGCAGCCGTCCACCGGCTACGAGACCCTGATCTACGATTGCCTGACCGGCGACCAGACGCTGTTCCAGCGCGCCGACAACATCGAGAATGGCTGGCGCGCCGTGCAGCCGTTCCTCGATGCCTGGCAGCAGGACGCGAGCGTGCAGAGCTACGCGGCCGGTGAAGATGGACCGCAGGCCGCAGAAGATTTGCTGACCCGCGACGGTCGCGTCTGGCATGGCCTCGGATGAGTGAGCCGACGCCACAACCCATCCGTTTTCTGCTCAGTGACATGGACGGCACCTTGCTGCTGCCCGACCACAGCCTCAGCCAGCGCACGATCGAAGCGGTCCGTGCGTTGCGCGAGGCGGGCGTGCTGTTCAGCCTGGCCACCGGCCGGCCACCGAAAGCCATGTTGCAACAGATCGAAGCCCTCGGCGTCGATCTGCCGACGGCGGCGTTCAATGGCGGCACGATCGTCAACCCCGACGGCAGTTTTCTGGTTGCACATTACTTGCCGGCAACGGCCGCGCTGACCACCTTGACGCTGTTTGCCGATCTGCCGGACATCGAGGTTTGGGTGTTCAGTGGCGGCGACTGGCTGGTGAAAGACCCTTGCGGCCCCATGGTGCCGCGCGAGCAGCATGGCCTGGGGTATCCGCCGGTGGTGGTGGAGAGTTTCGAACCGTACCTGGAACAGATCGACAAGATTGTCGCGGCCAGTCACAACGCGCAATTGCTGATCGAGCTGGAGGCGCAGTTGCTGCCCAAGGTCGAGGGCCAGGCCCAGGTCTCGCGCTCGCAACCGGTGTACCTGGACGTGACCGCGATGCAAGCCAACAAGGGCGATGCGCTGGCGACACTGGCCGGGTTCCTCGGTGTGCCGCTGGAGCAGACGGCGGCCCTGGGCGATGGCGGCAATGACCCGGCGATGTTTCATCGTGCCGGGTTGTCGATTGCCATGGGGCAGGCGGAAGAGGCGGTGAAGCGTCAAGCGGATGTGGTGACCGGGGCTAATACCGAAGACGGTGCGGCTCAGGCGATCGAGCGGTATATCCTTAACGCAGATTGAACTGCGTTATCGTTCTTCGCGGGCAAGCCTCGCTCCTACAGGTTATCGGTGTCCATGTGATCGACACAAACCCGTAGGAGCGAGGCTTGC
>DQGF01000296.1:0-2656 GCA_003525045.1 Pseudomonas sp.
GTGATGCTGCTCGACGAACCGACTGCGTCCCTGGACGACACCAATCGCCAGGTGGTGCTGGAGCTGATCAACGAAGCCAAGGCGGCAGGCGCCGCGTTGATCGGCATCTTCCACGACCGCACCGCCCGCGAGGCAGTTGCCGATCGCCATCTCGACATGACCCCAGCCTCTGTGAACCACGAGGAATACGCCGATGCCCGCTGAACAGATCCTCAGCAATGCCCGCCTGGTCACCGCTGACCGTATGTTCCTCGGCACCCTGGTGCTGCGTGATGGCTTGATCGCCGATATCGCCGAAGGCCCGAGCCGGCTGCCCCAGGCCCAGGACTTGAACGGGGATTTCCTGTTGCCCGGCCTGATCGAGTTGCACACCGACAACCTGGAAAAGCACATGACCCCGCGCCCCGGCGTCGACTGGCCATCGACCTCGGCGGTGCTCAGCCACGATGCGCAGATCATCGCGGCCGGCATCACCACGGTGTTCGACGCCGTGTCCATCGGCGATGTGAATCCCAAAGGCAATCGCATGCAGAAACTGCCGGCGATGCTTGAGGCCATCTCCAGCGCATCCAGCGCCGGGCTGACCCGCGCCGAACACCGTTTGCACCTGCGTTGTGAACTGTGCCATCCGGACACCCTGAGTGTGTTCCGCGACCTGGTACAACATCCCCTGGTGCAGCTGGTGTCGCTGATGGACCACTCGCCGGGCCAGCGCCAGTTTGTGCTCGAATCCAAGTACCGTGAGTACTACATGGGCAAGTACCACCTGACGACTACGCAAATGGACGAATTCGTCGTATTGCAGATGGCTAACTCCCGTGAGTACAGCACCCGCCATCGCGCGGCGATCGCGGAGCACTGCCTGGCGCTCGGCCTGTCGGTGGCCAGCCATGACGACGCGACCCTGGCGCATGTCGAAGAGTCGGCGCGCTACGGCATGACGATCGCCGAGTTCCCAACCACCCTTGAGGCGGCGCGGGGCAGCCAGCAACAGGGCATGAAGGTGTTGATGGGCGCGCCGAACATCGTGCGCGGTGGTTCCCACTCGGGTAACGTGGCCGCGGCAGAACTGGCCGCTGAAGGGTTGCTGGATATCCTTTCCAGTGACTATTACCCGGCCAGTCTGCTGCAAGCGGCATTTTTGCTGGCGGCCCAGGACACTCCGTGCGACCTGGCGCAGGCTGTGCGCATGGTCACCCAGGCCCCGGCCAGAGCGGCAGGATTGAACGATCGGGGCGAGATTGCATCTGGCTTGCGCGCGGACCTGGTGCAGGCCCGGAGCCAGGACGGGTTGCCGGTGGTACAACAAGTCTGGCGACAGGCAAAGAGGGTGTTTTGATGGCGGGCAGGTTGATCTATCTCATCGGACCTTCCGGTTCGGGCAAGGACAGCCTGTTGGATGCGGCACGAACGGCATTGGCCGAACGCGGCTGTCGCATGGTACGGCGGGTCATCACCCGCTCGGCGGAAGCGGTGGGGGAGGCGGCGCAAGGAGTCAGTGCGCAACAGTTCGCCGAGATGGACGCTCAGGGCGCATTTGCCCTGAGTTGGCACGCCAATGGCCTGGCCTATGGCATCCCGCGGGAAATCGACGAATGGCTGGCGGCGGGGCAGGACGTGTTGGTCAATGGCTCGCGCGGTCATCTGCCGGCTACACGCCTGCGTTATCCAGACCTGCTGGTGCTGTTGCTGACCGTCGATCAAGCTGTTTTGCGCAAGCGCTTGCTGGCACGGGGGCGTGAGTCGGTCACCGAGATCGAGGCGCGGCTGGCGCGCAATGCCCGTTTCAGCGAGCGCGTGCTCGCCGACCGCGATCCGGCACTGCATGTGATCGACAACTCCGGGTCGCTGGAGCGTACGGTCCAATGCTTGCTGGCCTGCGTCGACGGGCAACCGGTATGCGCCTGACCTTGTTGGGCACCGGTGACGCCCGACAGGTGCCGGTCTACGGCTGCGACTGCGCGGCCTGCGACCTGGCTCGCAGCGATGAACGCTTGCGACGTCGTCCATGTAGCGCATTGATCGAATGCGGCGATCAGCGTTGGTTGATCGACAGCGGCCTGCCGGACCTGACCGAGCGCTTCGCGCCGCGCAGCTTCAACGGCATTTTCCAGACCCACTACCATGCCGATCACGCCCAGGGTCTGCTGCATCTGCGCTGGGGCCAGGGGCTGGTCATTCCGGTGCATGGGCCGGTGGACCTGGAGGGCCTGGCCGACCTCTACAAACACCCCGGCATTCTCGATTTCAGCCAGCCGTTCGAAGCCTTCGACACCCGTCAGTTCGGCGCACTCAGCGTCACGGCGTTACCGCTGCAACACTCCAGACCCACCCTCGGCTACCTGCTGGAAGGCGAGGGACGGCGCATGGCCTACCTGACGGACACCGTAGGCTTGCCGCCGGCCACCACAACCTGGCTGCAACGCGCGCCCCTCGATGTGCTGGTACTCGACTGCTCGATACCGCCGCAGCCTC
Source organism: Pseudomonas sp. (assembly GCA_003525045.1). Classification (GTDB taxonomy): domain Bacteria; phylum Pseudomonadota; class Gammaproteobacteria; order Pseudomonadales; family Pseudomonadaceae; genus Aquipseudomonas. The sequence continues at coordinate 2,476 of DQGF01000296.1, forward strand.
AGGCTCCGCGTAACCACAACGATCTGAACCTGGCGTTGCGTTGCATTGAAGACTTGCAACCGGAGTTGGCGGTGTTGACCCATGTCGGGCATACGCTGGATGCGTGGTTGCTGGAGCACCGTGGTGAGTTGCCGGGGAATGTCAGGGTTGGTTTTGATGGGTGTGTGGTTTAGCGGTAAAC
>DQGF01000296.1:2941-7056 GCA_003525045.1 Pseudomonas sp.
GGTGTGTGGTTTAGCGGTAAACGAGCCTCGATGCCGAAAGGGCCCAATACCTCACGAGGGAATTCGCAAATGCGTCCAGAAGCGACGAGCATAAGACTCATGCTTGGCGGAACTTTAATCACACGCTGTAAAACAACCGAACGTCGTCCTCCGGATTTTTGTGCTTGAGTAAAGATAACTCTAGGGTTACTTTTGTTTAGGCCGAAGCAAGGAGGCTGGAGGTGCAGAGCAGGTTATTGATCAAGGAGCTGGAAGAGGCGGGCTGGACGCTGGATCGGGTCACTGGCAGTCATCACCTCTTCACTCACCGTTACAACCCATACACGATTCCCGTCCCTCATCCGAAAAAGGATTTACCTATCGGGACGGTCAAAAGTATCAGGAGGCGTGCCGGGCTGATTTGCCCGCAAGCCGGTTGCACAGGAGATCCATAATGCAATATCCAATCTGTATCGAGTGGGGCGACGAGAACACCGCCATCGGTATTCAGATCCCCGATATTCCGGGCGCGGTAACCGCCGGGGATACGTTTGAAGATGCCTACAACGCGGCAATCGAAATTGCCCATATCATGCTGCAAGAGATGGCGGCCGACGGGGAATCGATTCCGATGCCGAGTTCAGCGGCTGCGCATCGCGGCAATCCTGAGTTTGTCGACATGGGCTGGGGGATGTTGGAGCTGGACATCGCGCCGTATATGGGCAAGACCGAGAAGGTCAATGTGACACTGCCTGGCTACGTGATTCAGCGTATTGACCGATATGTGCGCGAGCACAATGTCAAAAGCCGCTCTTCCTTTCTGGCGGATGCGGCGATGGAGAAGTTGGTTCGGTATTGAGAGGTGTCAGTCATATCGCCATCGTCGGATCGTTGCCGGGCAGCAATCCGACGATGTTTTTTGACGGTTTACGCGGTAGCGAGCGAACGCTTCTCTGAAACACTCAAAAACCGTAACAACGCCAGCAGTGGAAACACACTGCCGACTATCACGATCCACAACCATCCGCCCTGTTCGTACACCGCACTGGCTACCGATGAACCGAACGCGCCACCGATGAAGATGCTGGTCATGTACAGCGCATTCAAACGGCTACGACTCTTGGCGTCGAGGGCGTAAACCGCGCGTTGGCCGAGGACCATGTTCATCTGCACGCAGAAGTCGAGTACCACGCCGGTGACCGCCAGGCCGATGACGCTGTAGACCGGGTGGATGAAGGCCGGCAGGAAGCTCAGGCTGGCGAACAGCAGGGCCAGCAGTGAAGCGATGCGGGTGTGGCCGGCATCGGCCAGGCGACCGGCGATGGGCGCGGCAATGGCGCCGATGGCCCCGACCAGGGCGAAGATCGCGATCTGGGTTTGCGACAGGCCATGATTGCGCGCCAGTTCCAGCGGCACGGCGGTCCAGAACAGGCTGAAGGTCGCGAACATGCAGCCCTGGTAAAACGCGCGCTGACGCAGTACCGGTTCTTTACACAACAGGGTCCAGAGAGAACCCAGCAACTGGCCATAAGTAGCCCTGTGATCAGGCTGGCGCTTGGGGATGGTCACGGCCAAAACGATGCTGATCGCCGCCATCAATACCGCTGCAATCACGAACATTGCCCGCCAGCCGAAATGGTCAGCCACCACGCTGGACACCGGTCGCGCCAGCAGAATCCCCAGCAACAAACCGCCCATGATCCCGCCGACCACACGACCGCGAGATTCCTCGGGCGCCAGGTGCGCGGCCAGTGGAATCAGGATTTGCACCGACACCGAACTGAAACCCACCAGCAGCGAGATCAGCAAAAACACGTTTGGCTGGTCGGTGAATGCTGCGCCCAACAAACTGGCAATCGCTACCATACTGGTGATGATCATCAGTCGGCGGTTCTCGAGCAGATCACCCAGTGGCACCAGGAATAACATGCCCAACGCGTAACCAATCTGCGTCAGCGAAACGATGAAACTGGCCATGGAGCTGGTCAGGCCGACGTCCGGAGCGATCAGGTCGATAATCGGCTGGGCGTAATAGAGGTTTGCAACAATGGCGCCGCAGCAGAAGGCGAACAGCAGCACCATGCCTCGGGTCATTGTCGCGGTGCCATGGGGCACCTGGGTTGCTGGGCGCATAACGTGTCTCGCTAAACAAAAGGGAAGGCGCGCAGGCTAAGCGGCAGGCCAAAACGGCGGAAGAGGGACTGGAGTGATAGTAATCATTCCTGTGCGCAATGATTTGACCCCGGCTTGCGGGGTTGCCGAAGTACTTTGCGTCAAAAATTCGAGGCCTGATGATACATTCACTTACATCTTGTTCGATAGCGTGCTTATGTTCTCTTCACGATTCATAACCGGAAGGCCCTTTCCATGAACACGATGTTTCGTCAGCTGATTCGGGGCGCTTGTGCCATCACCCTCATCGCCTTCTGCACCGCTGGCCTGGCTCAGGCTCAAGACGCACCGGGCCTGCGCATTGGCGTGCGCGGCGAGATCACAGGCGTCAGCGCTGATGTGTTGAAAGTCCATGTAACCAACGGTGAAAACGTGGTCATCAATCTGACCAAAGACACCAAAGTCCGCGCCGTCACCCTGGCCAATATCGAAGATATCAAACCCGGCAGCTACATCGGTTCGGCGGCCGTGCCGCAGGAAGACGGCACCCTAAAGGCCCTGGAAGTCCACGTCTTCCCACCGGAACTGGCCGGCAGTGGCGACGGGCATCGGCCGTTCGATCTGGCCAAGGGCAGTAGTATGACTAATGGCACTGTGGGCGATCTGGTCGTGAGCAATGGCCGTGTGCTGACCGTGAACTACAAGGGCGGGCAACAGAAGATTCTGGTGCCGGAGGATGTGCCGATCGTGAATCTGGTGCCGGGGGATCGTAGCTTGCTGAAGGTTGGGGTGAAGATTGTGACCTTCGTAACCCAAAGTGCTGACGGGACCCTGACGGCCCAATCAATTTCGGCTGGAAAAGACGGCATTACACCGCCGATGTAATTGCATTGCGCGGACCCTGTGGGAGCGAGCCTGCTCGCGAAGGCGGTGTGTCAGTCATTATCTCTGTTGAATGTGAGGCCGCTTTCGCGAGCAGGCTCGCTCCCACAAAAAAAGGCGATCTTCGCAGACCGCCTTTTCGCTAAGCTCAGGAATTACTGACCGCTGTAAATCTGATCAAAAACCCCGCCATCATTGAAGTGGGTCTTCTGCACAGTGCGCCAGTCACCAAAAGTCTTCTCCACCGACAGGAAATCCACTTTCGGGAAACGGTCGGTGTACTTGGCCAACACCGCCGGATCACGTGGACGCAGATAGTTCGCTGCCGCAATCTCCTGACCTTCCGGCGACCACAGGTACTTCAGGTATTCTTCGGCGGCCGCGCGGGTGCCTTTCTTCTCGACCACTTTGTCGACCACAGACACCGGCGGCTCGGCTTCGGCGGAAACGCTTGGGTAGATGACTTCGAACTGATCGCGGCCAAACTCGCGAGCGATCATTTCCGCTTCGTTTTCAAAGGTCACCAGCACATCGCCGATCTGGTTGGTCATGAAGGTGGTGGTGGCTGCACGACCACCGGTGTCGAGCACTGGCGCCTGTTTAAACAGCTTGCCGACGAAATCTTTGGCCTTGGTTTCGTCACCGCCGTTTTTCAGCACATAACCCCAGGCCGAGAGGTAGGTATAGCGGCCGTTGCCCGAAGTTTTCGGGTTCGGCACGATCACTTGCACGCCATCCTTGAGCAGATCCGGCCAGTCTTTCAGGGCTTTTGGATTGCCTTTACGTACGATGAATACGGTGGCCGAGGTGAAAGGCGCGCTGTTGTTCGGCAGACGAGTCACCCAGTTGTCCGGGACCAGCTTGCCGTTGTCCGCCAGGGCATTGATGTCGGTGGCCATGTTCATGGTGATGACGTCGGCCGGCAGGCCATCGATTACCGAACGCGCCTGTTTGCTGGAGCCGCCGAAGGACATCTGCAACGTGATGTTTTCGTTGTGCTCAGCTTGCCAATGTTTCTGGAAGGCAGCGTTGTAGTCTTTGTAGAAATCTCGCATCACGTCGTAGGAAACGTTGAGCAGGGTCGGTGCGGCTTGAGCCACGCTGGTCAGGGCCAGGCCAGCGGCCAGAAGTGAGGCGCCAAA
>DQGF01000296.1:7442-9075 GCA_003525045.1 Pseudomonas sp.
TAAAAGTGAGGCAATTTGCCAGCGACTATAGCCGGGCTCGCATAGTCCTTTAAAGATTAAAAAGCTCTGTGCTTATTCCAGTTTTTTGAACAATGCGTTGCCGCAGCGCGAGCAGAATGCAGCCCCATGTTCGTGGCTGTTCTTCTTGCACACCGGGCAATCGTGTTGAAGTTGTTCGCCGCGCATGGCGTTGGCCAGTTCGGCGGTAAAGATACCGGTGGGTACGGCGATGATCGAGTAACCGGTGATCATCACCAGCGACGAAATTACCTGGCCCAATGGCGTCTTGGGCACAATGTCGCCGAAGCCCACGGTAGTCAGCGTCACGATCGCCCAATAGATGCCCTTGGGAATGCTGGTGAAACCATGTTCCGGGCCTTCGATCACGTACATCAGCGTGCCGAACACGGTCACCAGCGTGCAGACACTGACCAGAAACACCACGATCTTCTGTTTGCTGCCGCGCAACGCCGACATCAGATAGTTGGCTTGCTTGAGGTACGGGCTGAGCTTGAGCACGCGGAAAATCCGCAGCATCCGTATGATCCGGATAATCAGCAAATACTGCGCATCGGCGTAATACAGCGCGAGGATGCCGGGCACGATTGCCAGCAAGTCCACCAGCCCATAAAAGCTGAACGCGTAACGCAGCGGCTTTGGCGAACAGTACAGCCGCAAGCCATATTCGATGGCGAAGATGACTGTGAAGCCCCACTCGATATACGCCAGCACATTCGCGTAGTTCTGGTGAATCGAGTCGATGCTGTCGAGCATCACGATCACAATGCTGGCGAGGATGATCAACAGCAAGATGCCGTCGAAGCGCCGCCCGGCCTTGGTGTCGCTCTGGAAAACCATGACGTAAAGTTCTTCACGCCAATTTTTGCTGCTGTCCATGGGTAACGCCTGAGCCAATGATCAGCGAAGCCTAGGTCGATTCTCCCCGTGAGCGCAAGGTGCGCTGTCTAGCGCCGCTTGGCGCAGCACCCGAATACCGGCGCGGATCAGCCAGCAAGCGAGAATAAAGGGCGCGGTGAGCGTGGCCAGACCGAGGGCGGCGAAGCCCGGGGTGAGCAATACGGCCAACGCAATGCCCAGCAGCGGCAGCCAGGGTTGACGACGTGGTTGGCTGAAGGCGAGGGCGGCGAGCACGGCGTTGTAACCGCTCAACCCCAGCAGTGCGGTTGACGTTTCGTGATGCAGCAAGGCAAAGCCGAGACCAGCGGCAGAACCCAGCAACGCCCATAAGAAAGCGCGGCGGTCGGCGATCAACAATCCGATAGCAATCAGTGCTCCGGCCAGCGGGTGACCCAGAAACATGACCTGACCAAGTCCTTTAAACGAGGCCGCAATCAGATTGAGGGTGTTCATTTCGATCAGCGGCGCCGGATGTTGGGGCGCGGCAAACGAGAGCAGCAACCAGCTCAATCCGACGAAGGGTGCGGTGTAGGCGGGCAGGCAATGATGATCGCGGGCGCGTTTGAGCCATTGTTGAATCAGCATTGCACTCAGGCCGCCGGCGGCGATGATCAGCGGCGGCAACAGCGCCGACCAGGGGAAATAAAAGCTCAGCAGCAAGCCGAGCAAGACACCGTTGTAACTGAATAGCCCGGCCTGGCGATCGGCCTTGGCG
>DQGF01000296.1:9380-9642 GCA_003525045.1 Pseudomonas sp.
TTGGCGTAACCGCGACGTTGGGCGGTGAGCAATCCGGCGACTCCACCCAGCAGCGCACCGCCGAGCAGGGATGGCGCGGTGAAAAGAATCGCCAACAGGCACAGCAGACCGCACAGCGGATGGCGCTGGAGGAAGATCTGGCTGAAGCCGTTGAGCAGGGCAGTGGCCCAGTCGGGGCAGTGGGTGTTGAAGTGGTGGGCAGGCATGATGGGATCTGTGGTGTTTCAGTTAAACCGTGTCGCCTGCTTCGCGAGCAAGCCCG
>DQGF01000296.1:10012-11364 GCA_003525045.1 Pseudomonas sp.
TGGGCGCGGGCTTGCTCGCGAAGGGGCCGGAGCGGGCGCTAAATCAATATTTCGATTCGCAGTGAATTAGTCGACCCCGGCTGCCCGAAAGGCACACCTGCCGTGATCAACAACGTATCCCCGCGCTGAGCCATCCCCTGCGCTTGCGCAATCTCCAGCGCCGTCGAGCACACTTCACCCCCCTGCCGCAGCCGATCATTGACCACCGAGTGCACGCCCCAGGCCACAGTCAAACGGCGTGCGGTCTGCAGGTTCGGCGTCAGGTTGAGAATCGGCACCGTTGGCCGTTCCCGCGCCGCACGCAGACTCGAGGTCCCCGACTCGCTGTAATTCACCAGCACCGCCACCGGCAGCACGTTGCTGATGCGGCGGATCGCGCAGCTGATCGCATCGGAAACGGTGGCCTCGGCCTTGGGTCGGCTCACGTCCAGTTGCGCCTGATAGTCCGGGCCGTTTTCCACCTGGCGGATGATCTTGCTCATCATCTGCACCGCTTCCAGCGGGTACTCGCCGGATGCGGTTTCCGCCGACAGCATCACCGCGTCCGCTCCTTCGGCCACGGCATTGGCAACGTCAGTCACCTCGGCACGGGTCGGCGCCGGGGAGAAGCGCATCGACTCCAGCATCTGCGTCGCCACCACCACCGGCTTGCCGGCGCGGCGCGCCATGCGGGTGATCTGCTTCTGGATGCCCGGCACTTTTTCCAGCGGCATTTCCACGCCGAGATCGCCGCGCGCCACCATCACCGCGTCCACGAGCGTGAGGATCCCGCCCAGGTTGGCGACGATCTCCGCGCGCTCGAGCTTGGCCACGATCGGGATATTGGCGCCCTGGTCGTGGAGGAACTTGCGGACTTCCTGGATGTCGGCGGCGGAGCGGACGAAGGAGATCGCCACGTAGTCCACCGCCTGCTCGATCCCGAAGCGCAGATCCTCGCGGTCCTTCTCCGCCAGGCACGACACGGGCACCGGCAGCCGCGGGAAGGACACCCCCTTGTGATCCGAGACGGGCCCGCCCGAGACGACCTGGCACTCGACCTCGCCGTCCTCCACCTTCTCCACCACGAGCTGGATCATCCCGTCGTCCATCCAGACGGCATCGCCCGGCCGCAGGGCGGCGAGGAACTCGGGATGATTCAGCGAGCTGCGCGAGGCCGTGCCCTTCACGGTGCGGCCGGTCAGCACGAAGTGCTCGCCCGGGGTGAGCATGGCCTGCCCGCCCACGAAGGTCCCGAGGCGCACCTTGGGCCCCTGGAGGTCCTGGAGGATGGTGATCGGGCGCCCCCAGCTTGCCTCCCCCGCCCGGATCGCACGGATGACCTCGGCGTGCTCGGCGTGGGTGCCGTGCGAGAA
>DQGF01000029.1:0-5251 GCA_003525045.1 Pseudomonas sp.
GCGCAACCCCTGTGGGAGCGGGCTTGCTCGCGAATACGGTCGCCCAGGCGACACACCTTGCGCGTCTTACCGCACATTTAAATGTTCGAAAATTTTCCTTTTTCAGCCCTTCGATCAGTATTTTCAATCGAAGTTAGCTGGCTGTGGGCGGCTTTATGGGCTACCATTTTCGCAAATGAACATTAATGTTCGAAATCCAATACCGAAGATCAAAAAACCCGAGGCCAGCCGATGCCCACTTCTACCTTGCCTACGCCCCCTCTCGCCGAGGTCTACGATATCGCCGTCATCGGTGGTGGGATCAATGGCGTGGGGATCGCAGCGGATGCCGCCGGTCGCGGGCTTTCGGTGTTCCTTTGTGAAAAGGATGACTTGGCCAGCCACACCTCGTCGGCCAGCAGCAAGCTGATCCACGGTGGTCTGCGCTACCTCGAACATTACGAATTCCGCCTGGTGCGCGAAGCCCTGGCCGAGCGCGAAGTGCTGCTGGCCAAGGCCCCGCACATCGTCAAGCAGATGCGCTTTGTATTGCCGCACCGTCCGCACCTGCGTCCAGCCTGGATGATCCGTGCTGGTCTGTTCCTTTATGACCACTTGGGTAAAAGGGAAAAACTCGAAGGCTCGAAGAGCCTGAAATTCGGCCCGGACAGTCCGCTGAAAAGCGAAATCACCAAAGGCTTCGAATACTCCGATTGCTGGGTCGATGACGCGCGTCTCGTCGTGCTCAACGCCATGGCCGCCCGCGAGAAAGGCGCCCACGTTCATACTCAGACCCGTTGCGTCAGCGCCCGTCGCACCAAGGGCCTGTGGCACCTGCATCTGGAACGCGCCGATGGCAGCCTGTTGTCGATTCGCGCCAAGGCGCTGGTCAATGCGGCCGGCCCGTGGGTCGCCAAGTTCATCCGCGACGACTTGAAGATGGAATCGCCGTACGGCATCCGCTTGATCCAGGGCAGCCACCTGATTGTGCCGAAACTGTATGAAGGCGAGCACGCGCACATTCTGCAAAACGAAGATCAGCGCATCGTGTTCACCATTCCGTACCTGAACCACTTCACCCTGATCGGCACCACCGACCGCGAGTACACCGGCGACCCGGCTGCAGTGGCGATCACCGAAGGCGAAACCGATTACCTGCTCAAAGTGGTCAACGCCCACTTCAAGAAGCGCATCAGCCGCGACGACATCCTGCACAGCTACTCCGGGGTTCGTCCGCTGTGCAACGACGAATCCGACAATCCGTCGGCCGTTACCCGCGACTACACCTTGGCATTGTCGGGCACCGGCGAAGAAGCGCCGCTGCTGTCGGTGTTCGGCGGCAAGCTGACCACCTACCGCAAACTGGCCGAGTCGGCGCTGGCGCAACTGGCTCCGTACTTCAAGGACATCAAGCCGAGCTGGACTGCCACGGCTACCCTGCCGGGCGGCGAAGACATGACCACGCCACAGGCACTCAGCTCGCGGATCCGCGACACGTTCGACTGGGTGCCGAGCGAGATCTCCCGCCGCTGGGCCACCACCTACGGCAGCCGTACCTGGCGCATGCTCGAAGGTGTGCAGGGCCTGAACGATCTGGGCGAGCACATCGGTGGTGGCCTCTACACCCGCGAAGTCGATTACTTGTGCAGCGAAGAATGGGCGACCAGTGCACATGACATTCTGTGGCGCCGCAGCAAGCTCGGGTTGTTCACCACTGCGCAGGAGCAGCAGAAGCTGGCGGATTACCTGAGCAAGGTCGAACAGAACCGCAGCAAGATCGAAGCGGCCTGATCGGGAAACCGGTTAACGAAAGCCCCTGAATCTTACGATTTAGGGGCTTTTTGCATTATGGCAAACACCACCGATCAAAATGTGGGAGCGGGCTTGCTCGCGAAATCGGTGTATCAAACTACATCTATGTGACTGACACACCGCTTTCGCGAGCAAGCCCGCTCCCACAGTGGATATGTGCAATGCCAGAGATTACATTCGGTTTTCCGAACGCGACCCGGCGATCGATTCGGTTAACCGGATTATTCATCGCCATAAACCACGTAAAAAATATTTAATACCCTTATAAATCATAAACTTGACCTATGCAGCCTGGCCTGGCACGACTCATGCTCTACACTCTTGGACGAATGCCTGTTGTGCCGACACATCAGGAGCCATCGGGCATTCGAAGCACAAAAGGGCCGATGAACTGGCTCCATAAAAAAAACAATGTCGAGGAAAATTTGATGCGCATCGTTCCCCATATCCTGGGCGCAGCCATTGCTGCCGCTCTGATTAGCACTCCAGTTTTCGCTGCCGAACTCACCGGCACACTGAAGAAGATCAAAGAGTCCGGCACCATCACCCTCGGGCATCGTGACGCTTCCATTCCGTTTTCCTATATCGCGGACGCATCCGGCAAACCGGTGGGCTACTCCCACGATATCCAGCTGAAAATCGTCGAAGCCATCAAAAAAGACCTCGACCTGCCTAACCTTCAGGTCAAATACAACCTCGTGACTTCGCAGACCCGTATCCCGTTGGTGCAAAACGGCACCGTCGATGTCGAGTGCGGCTCCACCACCAACAACGTCGAGCGTCAGCAACAAGTTGACTTCTCTGTCGGCATTTTCGAAATCGGCACCAAACTGTTGGCCAAGAAAGATTCACCGTACAAAGACTTCGCTGATCTGAAAGGCAAGAACGTCGTGACCACCGCTGGCACCACGTCCGAGCGCATCCTCAAGTCGATGAACGCCGACAAGCAAATGGGGATGAACGTCATTTCCGCCAAAGACCACGGCGAGTCCTTCCAGATGCTGGAAACCGGCCGCGCAGTGGCATTCATGATGGACGACGCCTTGCTGGCCGGTGAAATGGCCAAGGCCAAGAAGCCGACTGACTGGGCCGTGACCGGTACTCCACAGTCCTACGAGATCTACGGTTGTATGGTCCGCAAGGGCGATGCTCCATTCAAGAAGGCTGTGGACGACGCGATCATCGCGACCTACAAGTCCGGCGAGATCAACAAGATCTACGAAAAATGGTTCATGCAGCCAATCCCGCCAAAAGGCCTGAACCTGATGTTCCCGATGAGCGACGAGCTCAAGGCTCTGATCGCCAATCCGACCGATAAAGCGGCTGACGAAAAGAAATCCTGATTTCTGACTAACCTTATCTCCTGAGAGGGTCTCTGCCCTTTCAGGAGGTTGTCACTCCCTGCTGGCATTTTTGGAAACACTCGAACCGGTGGCTGTCGAGCCGCTCGTGTGTGCCTGACTATCAAGGTCGGGCGGGAACGGAGCTTCCCCCAAGCGGGTATTTGTACATCGATTGAATCCGAGGGGAGACCCTGATGAATTACAACTGGGACTGGGGCGTGTTCTTCAAGTCCACCGGCGTGGGCAGCGAGATTTATTTTGACTGGTACCTGTCCGGTCTGGGCTGGACCATCGCCATCGCCGTCGCGGCCTGGATCATTGCGCTGCTGCTGGGCTCGATTCTAGGCGTCATGCGCACGGTGCCGAACCGCATCGTGTCGGGCATCGCGACCTGTTACGTCGAACTCTTCCGTAATGTGCCACTGCTGGTGCAGCTGTTCATCTGGTACTTCCTGGTACCCGACCTGCTGCCGCAAAACCTGCAGGACTGGTACAAACAGGACCTGAACCCGACCACTTCGGCCTTCCTCAGCGTCGTCGTGTGCCTGGGCCTGTTCACCACCGCCCGGGTTTGCGAACAAGTGCGCACCGGTATCCAGGCGCTGCCTCGCGGCCAGGAATCGGCAGCCCGTGCCATGGGCTTCAAGCTGCCGCAGATCTACTGGAACGTACTGTTGCCCCAGGCCTACCGAATCATCATTCCGCCGCTGACCTCGGAATTTTTGAACGTATTCAAGAACTCCTCCGTCGCGTCCCTGATCGGCCTGATGGAGCTGCTGGCACAGACCAAACAGACTGCCGAATTCTCCGCCAATCTGTTCGAAGCCTTCACCCTGGCAACGCTGATCTACTTCACCCTGAACATGGGCCTGATGCTACTGATGCGCATGGTCGAGAAGAAAGTTGCCGTACCGGGCCTGATCTCCGTAGGGGGTAAATGATGGAATTCGACTTCTCGGGCATCATCCCGTCCCTGCCGGGTTTGTGGAACGGCATGGTCATGACCCTCAAACTCATGGCCCTGGGCGTGACCGGCGGGATCATCCTCGGCACGATCCTGGCCCTGATGCGCCTGTCCCACAGCAAACTGCTGTCGAACATTGCCGGCGCCTACGTCAATTACTTCCGCTCGATCCCGCTGCTGCTGGTCATCACCTGGTTCTACCTGGCGGTGCCGTTCGTACTGCGCTGGATCACCGGCGAAGACACGCCGATAGGCGCGTTCGCCTCGTGCATCGTGGCGTTCATGATGTTCGAAGCCGCGTACTTCTGCGAAATCGTCCGTGCCGGCGTGCAGTCGATCCCCAAGGGCCAGATGGGTGCAGCCCAGGCCCTGGGCATGTCGTATGGCCAGATGATGCGCTTGATCATCCTGCCACAAGCGTTCCGCAAGATGACCCCGCTGCTGCTGCAACAGAGCATCATCCTGTTTCAGGACACCTCGCTGGTCTACGCGGTCGGTCTGGTGGACTTCCTCAATGCTTCGCGGGCCAGTGGCGACATCATCGGCCGCTCCAATGAGTTCCTGATCTTCGCCGGTTTCACATATTTCATCATCAGCTTTGCCGCCTCGCAGCTGGTCAAGCGTCTGCAAAAAAGGTTCGCCGTATGATCTCTATCAAGAACGTCAACAAGTGGTATGGGGACTTCCAGGTACTGACTGATTGCAGCACCGAGGTCAAAAAAGGCGAGGTGATCGTGGTGTGCGGGCCATCCGGTTCCGGCAAATCCACCCTGATCAAATGCGTCAACGCGTTGGAACCGTTCCAGAAAGGCGACGTGGTGGTCGATGGCACGTCCATCGCCGACCCGAAGACCAACCTGCCGAAATTGCGCTCGCGCGTGGGCATGGTGTTCCAGCATTTCGAACTGTTCCCGCACCTGACCATCACTGAAAACCTGACCATCGCGCAGATTAAGGTGTTGGGCCGCAGCAAGGCAGAAGCCAACAAGAAAGGCATGCAACTGCTTGAGCGCGTCGGCCTCTCCGCCCACGCCCACAAACACCCGGGCCAGCTCTCTGGTGGTCAGCAACAGCGTGTGGCGATTGCCCGTGCGCTGGCGATGGACCCGATCGTCATGCTGTTCGACGAACCGACCTCGGCGCTCGATCCGGA
>DQGF01000029.1:5555-5811 GCA_003525045.1 Pseudomonas sp.
GCGCTCGATCCGGAAATGGTCAACGAAGTGCTCGACGTGATGGTGCAATTGGCTCACGAAGGCATGACCATGATGTGCGTGACCCACGAAATGGGCTTCGCCCGCAAAGTGGCGGACCGGGTGATCTTCATGGATCAGGGCAAGATCATCGAAGACTGCAAGAAAGAGGAATTCTTCGGCGACATCAGCGCCCGCGCCGAGCGTACGCAGCATTTCCTCGCCAAGATTCTGCAGCATTAAGAAAGACACCGCTCCC
>DQGF01000205.1:0-1371 GCA_003525045.1 Pseudomonas sp.
AAGCCTCGCTCCTACAGGGGCGGGGCGGTGTCAATCTCAGGTTTTGGGTTTGGCGTGCGCCGCCAACCGCTCCAGCGCCGCCCGCAGATTCGGATCAGTAATCCCGTCGGCCGTCGCCTGAATGGTCGCCGCCGCATCGGTGGATAAATCCATGGTGTGTCCAACCGCCCCTTGTTGAACGGTCGGCGGCTGCACCTTGAACTGAATCCGTGTCAGGCTGGCGAACTCATCGAACAACTGCAATTGCCGCTGCAGACGCTTTTGTTGGTAACGCAGACGAGTGGCCCAGTGACCGTCGGTGACAATCAGCAATAAACTGCCTTCGCGCCACGACGCCACATGGCAGTGTTCGCGGGCAGCGGGCTGCAACTGGCTTTCCACCAGGCGTTGCAAATGACCCAGGCGTTGAGCGTGGCCGAAGATGGCTTTGAGCGGTTTGGCTTCGCGGAGCAGGACGGCGGGTGCTCTGGCCGTAAGAGGGCGAAATGCCATGATCAGACACCTGAAGTAACAGAGCGGCCATGGTAGCAGAAAGCGCCGCAAGCGCCCGACCCATCGCTTTGGAAGCGCTTTACCCATTAAATCAACGAGTAACTTATGCCGCGAATGGCTTGAAGTTCAGCAAAAAGCCCTTATTTTAAATAAGCCCCGTCACAGCGCTGTGCCAGCATCGTGGAATAACGCCACTTTCCTCACCATCGTTTCCGGGTAGAATGCTCGTTCGCATGCGGCCATGAGGGCTGCTCGGGCGACTCACGGGGCCGCCCTCCATCCCTTTAGTGTGGAAGATCCTGCCGATATGTTTGCGCCTTTGTTAAAGAAACTTTTTGGAAGCAAGAACGAGCGTGAAGTCAAACGCATGCTCAAGACGGTGCAACTCGTCAATGCCTTCGAAGAGCAAATGATGGCCCTTTCGGACGATCAATTGCGTGCCAAGACAGACGAGTTCAAGGCCCGCATCGCCAAAGGGGAAACCCTCGACAAACTGCTGCCAGAAGCCTTTGCGGTCGCCCGCGAAGCCGGCAAGCGCGTCATGGGTATGCGCCACTTCGATGTCCAGCTGATCGGCGGCATGACCTTGCATGAAGGCATGATCGCGGAAATGCGTACCGGTGAAGGCAAGACCCTGGTGGCAACCCTGGGCGTTTACCTCAACGCACTGTCCGGCAAGGGCGTGCACGTTGTGACGGTGAACGACTACCTGGCCCGCCGTGACGCCAACTGGATGCGTCCGCTCTACGAATTCCTCGGCATGACGGTCGGTGTGGTGACACCTTTCCAGCCGCCGGAAGAGAAGCGCGCCGCTTACGCTGCCGACATCACTTACGGCACCAACAACGAATACGGTTTCGACTACCTGCGCGACAACAT
>DQGF01000205.1:1736-2643 GCA_003525045.1 Pseudomonas sp.
TCGACGAAGTCGACTCCATCCTCATCGACGAAGCCCGTACTCCGCTGATCATTTCCGGTCAGGCCGAGGACAGCTCCAAGCTGTACATCGAGATCAACAAACTGATCCCGCAGCTTGAGTTGCACGTCGAAGAAGTCGAAGGCGAAGTCACCAAGGCCGGCCACTACACCGTCGACGAGAAGACCCGTCAGGTCGAACTCAACGAAGCCGGTCACCAGTTCATCGAAGACATGCTGACCGGCGTCGGCCTGCTGGCTGAAGGCGAGAGCCTGTATTCGGCGCATAACCTGGGTCTGCTGACTCACGTTTATGCCGGTCTGCGTGCGCACAAGCTGTTCCATCGCAACATCGAATACATCGTGCAGGACGGTCAGGTTGTCCTGGTCGACGAACACACCGGTCGTACCATGCCGGGTCGCCGTCTGTCCGAAGGCCTGCACCAGGCCATCGAAGCCAAGGAAAACCTGAACATTCAGGCCGAAAGCCAAACCCTGGCATCGACCACGTTCCAGAACTACTTCCGTCTGTACAACAAGCTGTCCGGCATGACCGGTACCGCTGACACCGAAGCGTTCGAATTCCACCAGATCTACGGTCTGTCGGTGATGGTTATCCCGCCGAACAAACCGCTGGCGCGTAAAGACTACAACGACCTGGTGTTCCTGACCGCCGAAGAGAAATACGCGGCGATCATCAACGACATCAAGGAATGCATGACCCAGGGCCGTCCGGTGCTGGTGGGTACTGCAACCATCGAAACGTCCGAGCACATGTCCACTCTGCTCGACAAGGAAGGCATCGAACACAAGGTTCTGAACGCCAAGTTTCACGAAAAGGAAGCCGAGATCATTGCCCAGGCCGGTCGTCCGGGCGCACTGACCATTGCCACCAACATGGCCGGTCGTGG
>DQGF01000205.1:2947-3132 GCA_003525045.1 Pseudomonas sp.
ACCAACATGGCCGGTCGTGGTACCGACATCCTGTTGGGCGGTAACTGGGAAGTGGAAGTGGCGTCCCTGGAAGATCCAACGCCGGAGCAGATCGCCCAGATCAAGGCCGATTGGCAGAAACGTCACCAGCAAGTGCTGGAGTCGGGCGGCTTGCAGGTGATTGCTTCCGAGCGTCACGAATCGCG
>DQGF01000205.1:3482-3669 GCA_003525045.1 Pseudomonas sp.
GTCGTCAGGGTGACGCCGGTTCCAGCCGTTTCTACCTGTCGCTGGAAGACAGCCTGATGCGCATCTTCGCCTCCGATCGGGTGAAGAACTTCATGAAGGCCCTGGGCATGCAGCCTGGTGAAGCGATCGAGCACCGCATGGTGACCAATTCGATCGAAAGCGCGCAACGCAAGGTCGAGGCGCGCAA
>DQGF01000209.1:0-4899 GCA_003525045.1 Pseudomonas sp.
ATGGATCCCCGGGAAATCAAGATCAAAAGATCGCAGCCCCTGTAGGAGCGAGGCTTGCCCGCGAAGAACGATGACGCGGTCAGGCAGGCTGCCGCGCCAGCATCAGATCAGACCGAACAGCTCCTTCGGCATCAGCGCGTAGATGGCCAGGCGCGGGATCACCCAGCTTTGCAGCAGCTGCAGCGCGATAAACGCGAAGATCGGCGAAATATCGAGGCCGCCCAGGTTTGGCACGATCCGGCGGAACGGCGCGAGCACAGGTTCAGTGATCTGCTGGACCAGTTCTGCCCCCGGGTTGTGACTGCCCGGCGCGACCCAGGACAAAATCACGCTGATAATCATCGCCCAGAACAGGATCTTCAAAAACAACGCGAAGATGCCGATCAGTGCCCACGGCGCCAGAAGCAGCAGGTCGACCTTGTCGCCACTCAGCAGCAGGATGACTGTGAACAGCACCATTTGCACAAGCAGGGCCAAGACCAATGACGACATGTCCAGGCCGAACATGCTTGGGATGACCCGGCGCAAAGGCTTGAGCAGCGGTTGAGTGGCCTTCACGGCGAACTGGCAGAGCGGATTGTAAAAGTTCGCCCGTACCATTTGCAGGATGAAGCGCAACAGGACGATCAGCAGATACAGGCTGCCCAGGGTTTGAATCACAAAAATGGCAGCGTCATTGATTCCGAGCATCATTGATTCCTTTGTAAGAGCTGATTATCGACCAAGCTGTTCGGCCATCTCGGCCGAGCGGTGCGCAGCGGCGCCGAGTGCTTTTTCTACCAGGGCTTCGAAGCCCCCGGCCTGGAACGACTTGATTGCAGCTTCCGTGGTGCCCGCAGGCGAGGTCACGCGGCGACGCAGCTCGGCGGCATCGACATCGCTGGCCACGGCCATGTGCGCGGCGCCCAACGCGGTTTGCAGGGTTAGTTGTGCGGCGATATCTGCTGGCAGGCCGAGCTTCACGCCGGCGGCGGTCATGGCTTCGATCAGTAGGAAAAAGTACGCAGGGCCCGAGCCGGAAACGGCAGTCACCGCGTCCAGTTGCTGTTCTTCGTTCAGCCATAGCGCGATGCCGACGGCCGATAACAGCTCTTGAGCCTGCTGACGTTGTTCGGCGGTGACTTCAGCCGTGGCGAACAAGCCGCTCACGCCCTGGCGTAGCAGCGCCGGGGTGTTGGGCATGCAGCGCACGACCGGCTGGGCACCGAGCCAGTTGTTCATGCTGGCGCAGGTGATGCCTGCCGCAATCGATACCACCAGTTGATGCGGTTGCAGGGTTGGGCGAATGGCTTCGCAGACGGCTTTCATCGCCTGGGGTTTGACCGCCAGCACGACCACGTCTGCGCCTTGAATGGCTTCGGCGTTGTCAGCGAATACATCGATGCCATGTTCAGCGTTCACTTTGGCGCGGGTTTCAGCGCCCGGATCGCTGGCGCGGATCTGTCCAGCGTCCAGACCTTTGGCGCGCAGGCCGCCGATCAGGCTGGCGGCCATGTTGCCGGCACCGATAAAGGCAATACGAGTCTTGCTCATGTCAGGTCCTTATAAAGAGAGGAGTCAGTCATTGATCAGGACTGACCGTAGTCGCGGGCACCAAACAGGGCTGTACCGATACGGACCCAGGTGGCGCCTTGGGCGATGGCCGACTCGAGGTCGTGGCTCATGCCCATGGAAAGTGTGTCGAGCGGCAGGTTCAAACTCGCTTGCAGGTTCCGTACCGCTGCAAAAGCGGCGTCCTGAGCGGCGCGATCTTCAGTTGGCTCGGGAATCGCCATCAATCCGCGCAATTTGATGCGCGGCAATTCGCTGATGGCGTTGGCCAGGGCCGGCAGATCGGCTGGGGTGCAGCCGGATTTACTGGCTTCACCGCTGACGTTGACCTGGATGCAGAGGTTCAGAGGCGGTAAATCGGCAGGACGTTGTTCGGACAAGCGTTGTGCGATTTTCAAACGATCCACGGAGTGCACCCAGGCGAAGTGCTCGGCGATAGCGCGAGTCTTGTTCGATTGAATGGGGCCGATGAAGTGCCAGATCAAGGGCAGGTCAGCCAATTCGAGCTGTTTGCCCAAGGCTTCCTGCAGGTAGTTTTCGCCAAAGTCGAGGATCCCGGCGGCATAGGCTTCGCGCAGGGCCTCAGCGGGCTTGGTTTTGCTCACGGCCAGCAGCTGGACGCTGTGTTCATCACGTTGGGCGGCGACGGCCGCGGCGTGGATGCGTGAACTAACCTGAGCGATGTTGTCTGCTATCGTGGACATTCGAAAGGCGCCAGCGAGTCTAAGTGTCGCGGCATTCTACTGGAATTGAGGAGCGCTATGGATATCACTGAACTGCTGGCCTTCAGCGCCAAACAGGGCGCGTCCGACTTGCACCTGTCTGCCGGCCTGCCACCGATGATTCGCGTCGATGGCGATGTGCGGCGCATCAATCTGCCGGCGCTGGACGCTAAGCAGGTCCAGGAGTTGATCTATGACGTCATGAACGATGTCCAGCGGGTGGAGTTCGAAAAACACCTGGAGGCCGACTTTTCCTTTGAAGTGCCCGGTGTGGCACGTTTTCGCGTCAATGTGTTCAATCAGAATCGCGGCGCTGGCGCGGTGTTTCGGACCATTCCGACCAAGGTGCTGAGCATGGAGGACCTGGGGATGGGAGAAGTGTTTCGCAAGATTACAGAATATTCCCGTGGCCTGGTTCTGGTGACCGGTCCGACCGGTTCCGGCAAATCCACCACCCTGGCGGCGATGATCGACTACCTGAACAACCATCGCCACCATCACATTCTTACCGTTGAAGACCCGATCGAGTTCGTTCACGAATCGCGCAAATGCCTGATCAACCAGCGCGAAGTCCATCGCGATACCCGCAGCTTCGCCACAGCCCTGCGCTCGGCGCTGCGGGAAGATCCTGACGTGATCCTGGTGGGGGAGATGCGCGACCTGGAAACCATCCGTCTCGCGCTGACCGCTGCCGAGACCGGTCACCTGGTGTTCGGCACGCTGCACACTACGTCGGCGGCGAAAACCATCGATAGGGTGGTGGACGTGTTTCCGGGGGATGAGAAGTCGATGGTGCGTTCGATGCTGTCCGAGTCACTGCTGGCGGTGGTTTCCCAGGCACTGGTGAAGAAGATCGGCGGCGGACGGATAGCGGCCCACGAAATCATGTTGGGAACATCGGCCATTCGTAACCTGATCCGCGAAGACAAGGTGGCGCAGATGTACTCGTCGATTCAGACCGGAGGGTCGATCGGGATGCAGACGCTGGATATGTGTTTGAAGGATCTGGTGAACAAGGGCTTGATCAGCCGTGAGCATGCGCGGGAGAAGGCGCGGTCGCCGGATAGTTTTTGATCGGTCCAGAAACGCCTTCGCGGGCAAGCCTCGCTCCTACAGGGATTGATGTAGGCCGCATGATTTGGATGCGACCCATAACCTGTAGGAGCGAGGCTTGCCCGCGAAGGGGGGCTGAAGATCAAAGTAAATCCCGGGTCACCCCCAGGCTTTCAAATCAGCGCTGAACGACCTGTATGGTGTTCTGCTCTTTCGGCAGAACCCGCTTGGCAACCACATAGTGTTTTTCCCAATACGGTTTCTTCAGGGTGTCGATGCTTACCGATTTGCCACGGCGTGGTGCGTGGATAAAACGGTCGTTGCCCAGGTAGATGGCAACATGATTGACCCTGCGACTCTTGATGTTGAAGAAAATCAGGTCGCCCGGCTTCAGATCCTTGCGATCGACTTTTTCGCCATGACCGCTGGCCATGGCGTTCGAAGTGCGCGGCAGATCAAAGGTCGCGTCGTTGAACGCGTATTTAACCAAACCACTGCAATCGAACCCTTTGCTTGGGCTGCTGCCGCCCCAACGGTACGGAGTACCCAGCACGTTGACCGCGCGGCTCAGCACATTGCTGCTTTCCTTGGTCGCCATCGGCGGAACCAGGCTGCTCTTGTTCTTGCCGACGCTCAGATAAGGGGAGCGTGGTCCGGCTTTCTTGTAGTTGCTCGAGGGAACAGATACATGGGATTTCGGGGTGTAACCATTAACGTTTGGAAGACGTTGCTCACGGTTGGTGGCGTGGGCGGCCAGGGGCAATAATAGGCAAATGGTTAGCCATGTCTTGAAAAATGGACGCATTAGGCAAGGCTCGTATAGGTGAACGCGCAACTTTATAACAGCTTTTGTGTCCTTTTTAAGTCCGTTGGTCGATTCAACTTGGGCACAACGGAACCAAATAAGCAGAAAATTGACGCGATTGTCGGGGAGAAGTCTGATGCCACAAGGCTTTCACGGGATTTAAGGTAGCAGTTGCCATACGTCGACAACCTGTAAAAAAGTCACAAAGATTTAAAGAATATTTATCTATCGTGCGAATCGAGGTCATCCATGAACACCTATCAACACCCCGTTCCGCATCAGGATACCCA
Organism: Pseudomonas sp.; assembly: GCA_003525045.1. Lineage (GTDB taxonomy): Bacteria > Pseudomonadota > Gammaproteobacteria > Pseudomonadales > Pseudomonadaceae > Aquipseudomonas. The sequence continues at coordinate 4,422 of DQGF01000209.1, forward strand.
CAGTAAAGTGATCGGATACCTGTTGTGGATTTTCGGTTTTACCGGAGCTCACCGCTTCTATTACGGCAAGCCGGTGACCGGGACGATCTGGTTTTTCACCTTCGGTCTGCTGGGTATCGGCTGGCTGATCGATCTGTTTCTGATCCCCGCCATGGACCGCGAAGCGGATCTGCGTTTTACCGCTGGGCCTATCGAGTACAACGTCGCCTGGATTCTGCTGACGTTTCTTGGGGTATTCGGCGTACACCGGATGTACCAGGGCAAATGGATCAGCGGGTTGCTGTACCTGGTGACGGGCGGGTTGTTCCTCCTGGGGGTGCTGTATGACCTCTGGACGCTGAATGACCAGGTGTCGATTCGCAATGCGCAGAACAGAGGCGCCTTCCAGTAAGTTGTGGCGAGGGAGCTTGCTCCCGCTGGGCTGCGCAGCAGACCTTTTTGGGGGTCGCTTCGCGACCCAGCGGGAGCAAGCTCCCTC
>DQGF01000209.1:5180-6269 GCA_003525045.1 Pseudomonas sp.
GCGACCCAGCGGGAGCAAGCTCCCTCGCCACAGTGTTAAGCCTGGTGAGTGATGCGCCCATCCACCAGGGTGTACCTCACCACACCCGGCAAGCTGTGCCCCATGAATGGGCAGTTCTCACCCTTGGACCGCCAGGTTTCGCCGGCCACGGTCGAGGTTGCAGGGTCGAACAGTACGATATCCGCCGCCCCGCCCACCGCCAGCTTGCCCGCCGGCAGGCGCAATGCTTCGGCCGGTCCGGTGCTGAGGCGTGCCAATAATGTCGGCAGATCCAGCAAACCGTCCTCCACCAGCGTCATCGCCAGCGGCAGCAGTAGCTCAACACTGCTGATACCCGGCTCGGTGGCACCGAACGGCGCCAGTTTCGCGTCACGCTCGTGAGGCTGGTGATGACTGGAGATGGCCGACACGACACCGGACTTCACCGCTTCACGCAGGCCATCGCGGTCGGCGCGGGTGCGTAGCGGCGGTTGCACGTGATAGAGGCTGCTGAAGTCGATCAGCGCTTCATCCGTCAGAATCAGCTGGTACAGGGCGACATCGGCCGTCACCGGCAGTCCGCGCGCCTGGGCTTGAGCGATCAGCGCCACGCCGCGAGCGCTGGTGAGCTGGCTGAAGTGCGCACGCACACCACTTTGCTCGACCAGCAGCAGGTCCCGGGCCAAGGCGACGGTCTCGGCGGTTTCCGGAATGCCCGGCAGACCGAGGAAACTGGCGGTCGGGCCGTCATGGGCCAGGCCACCTTCAGCCAGATCATGATCCTGGGAGTTGAAAATCACCGTCAGATCGAAGGTCGCAGCGTATTCCAGCGCCCGGCACAGAGTGCGGGTATTGCGGAAACTCTCCAGGCCGTTGCCGAAAGCCACGCAGCCGGCATCGCGCAAAGCAACGAGTTCTGCAAGCTGTTCGCCGTCCAGGCCTTTGCTCAGGGCGCCGATCGGGAAGACTTTGGTGTTGCCGGCCTCGCGGGCGCGATCGAGGATCAGTTCGGCCACGGCCGAGGTGTCCAGCACGGGTCTGGTCTTTGGCGGGCAGCACAGGCTGGTCACCCCACCGGCTGCGGCGGCGCGGGGTTCGCTGATGATCGAA
>DQGF01000209.1:6551-6972 GCA_003525045.1 Pseudomonas sp.
CCGGCGGCGCGGGTTTCGCTGATGATCGAACCTTTGCGGCTGTAACCCGGCTCGCGCAGGGCGACGTTCAGGTCGACCAGTCCGGGAGCGGCCACCAGGCCTTGGGCATCGATGGTGTCGACAGCGACAAAACCGGCCGGGGCAGCGCCAAGGGCGACGATCTTGCAGGCTTCAATGTGGATATCAGTCACTTGATCCAGGCCGCTGCTTGGATCGATAACGCGGGCGCCGAGAATGCTGAGCTTCACTGGGCGTTCTCCTGCTCGAATTGGCGCTGGGCAGTCTGCCCGCTCATGGCCATGGACAGCACGGCCATACGAATGGCGATGCCATAGGTCACCTGGTTGAGGATCACCGAGTGCGGGCCATCGGCCACCGCCGACTCGATTTCCACCCCACGGTTGATCGGCCCCGGATGCAT
>DQGF01000209.1:7290-7457 GCA_003525045.1 Pseudomonas sp.
TCCGGTTTGGCCCCGGCCAGGCGCGCGGTGGTCAGGCCGAACAGGCGGTAGAACTCGCCTTCGCTCGGCAGCAGGCCACCGGTCATGCGTTCGCGCTGCAGGCGCAGCATGATCACCACGTCGACGTCTTTCAGGCCTGCGGTCATGTCGGTGTAGACCTTCACGCC
>DQGF01000480.1:0-3405 GCA_003525045.1 Pseudomonas sp.
GTCCGGGTGGGGAGGAGTCCCCCTCCCTCCTACGGGGTGGGGGGGGGTTGTCAGCGTCATAAATACAAAAGCCCCACCGGAAACCGGCAGGGCTTTTTACAGCGTGTGTTTTCGGTAATTACCGCCCGATGGCTCGCGCTGCGTCTGCGGTGTACTGGTCCGGGGTGAATTTGCCTTCGTTGAGGACCGGGCCTTTCTTCGCTTCGTTGGACATGCCGTAACCGGTGTACTGGCCAGAGTTCAGGTCCATGAAGAACTGCGAACCGGCCTGCCAGCCACTCATGTCGGGGTGGTAGTAGTAGTTGATCATGGCGTGTTTCCACAGCTGCCCACGGGCGTCGTAGTTGTCGGCCATGACGGAGTTCCAGGTATCTTCGTCGATGAACAGCACGCGCTTGCCATAGACGTGGCGATAGCCTTCCTTCAAATCAGCTTCCAGCACCCACACGCGACGCAGTTCATAACGCATGAAGTCCGGGTTGGGATGATTGGCCGTCAGGATGTCGGCGTACTTGACGTTGCCGGCGTTGGGTTTGAAGGCGTTGGCCGGGATGTAGACCTCGCGCTTGCCGACGAGCTTCCAGGTGAAACGCTCCGGCGAGCCGTTGAACAAGCGGTCCTCGTCGACGGTCATCGTGCCATTGGTGCCGATCATTGGCTGATCGTAACCGTAACCCGGCAGTTGCCGCACGCGCCGGGTCGACGGACTGTAGGACCAGGCCTGTCGGGAATCGGTGACGAAGTTGTAGGGTTCGTGGGCGATGCTCAGCGTGCCGTTGTCGCGGGCCGGCTTCAAGGTCATGTTGTTGCTCATGGCCTGGATCTTCCCGTCGGTCGTGGGCTCGACGGTTGGCGAGTTGGCTTGAGACAGGTTACGCGCATAGGCACGCCCCCAACCGATGCTGCCGTTGGGTAACACCGAAGCCAGGTCAGTGGTTTTTTCCTCGGTGTAGGCGCGTGCCGGCAGTTGGTGGTTCCACAGCAATTCCATGCCGTTTTTGGGGATCGGGAACGGCACCTGCCCCAGGCCGGTGAAACCCGCCCCGTCGTTCACCAGCTTGGCGTGCAACGCGTTGTCCATTACGCGGCGGCAGACGTAGTCGGGATAGCGGAAATCCCGATGGCCTGGGTAGATGTTCATCTTGTAAGTGGTCGGGTATTTCTTCAGCAGGGCCTTCTGCCCTTCTGTCAGGTGCGACTCGTACTGGCTCATGTTCTGCGCGGTAATCACCAGGACCGGCTTCTCCGCAGCATAGGGATCAACCGGCTGGTCGCCGGAGAACTTCACATGATTCCAGCCCGGCACTTCGCCCAGGTACTTGCCGGTGTACGGCGGAATGGTGCCCTCGGCGTTACCCGCTTGCTCGGCGCCGACACAGGTCAGCTCCTTGCCCAGTTTGGCGGCTTCCTGAGGTGACACCTCGGCGTGCACATAACCAATCAACCCGCTATTGGCTGTGACTGCAACCGCGAGCATGAGACCTGTTCTTGTTATTTTCATGTATTGCCTCCTTCGCTGATAAGGCTTGGTGATAGGTACCCATTGTTCGTGTTCTGCCGGCCCCAACATCGTCCGGAAAGACTAAGGACGCGTTATGCGCCCAACTTTTCTTGCAGTTGCGCCTTGAGCACCTTGCCGGTGGCATTGCGTGGCAAGGGCTCAAGTACCCGATAGACCTGCGTTGGCACTTTGTAGGCGGCCAGGCGCTCTGCGATGAATGCACAGACTTGCGCTTCCTGGGGCAGCGTCGATGCCTGACCATGCACGGCCAGCCCCACCGTCTCACCCAGCAGCGGGTCGGCGATGGCAAATGCGGCCGCTTCCAGGACACCGGGCATATCGAGGATGCAAATTTCGATTTCAGCGGCGGAAATTTTCTCGCCGCCGCGATTGATCAATTCCTTGACCCGGCCGGTGATGCTGAGGAATCCCTCATCGTCGAGGGAGCCGATATCGCCGGTGTCGAGCCAACCGTCGCGCAGGCTTTGCGCAGTGGCTTCGGGGAGATTCCAGTAGGCGCTCATCAGGGTGGGCGAACGCAACCAGATCACCCCGCGAGTGCCCGCAGGCTGCGGGTGGTCTGGATCGGGACCAATGCAAATATCGACGATCGGCAAGGCCCAGCCCGCCGTCGTCGGCTTGTACACGAACGGGTCACCACCGATCGCCGCGCCGATTCCGTTACTTTCAGTCAGGCCGTAACCGGCACCGCCGATGGCGTCGGGCTTGAGCTTGAGCATGCCGTCCAGCACCCCGGCGGACGAGGCACCGCCCCCCAGGCCCAGGCCGAACAGGCTGGCGGTGTGCTCGCTGCCAAAGCGCGGCGACGCGAGCAATTGCTGCATCATCACCGGAGCCCCGTTGAACTGGGTGCAGCGCTCGTCGCGGATCAGGTCCAGCGCCTGCTCCACATCCCACTTGTACATCAACAGCAACCGCCGCCCCCCGCGCAAGGCCGAGAGGAACTGCGCATGCAGGCCGCTGACGTGAAACAGCGGCACCGCCATCAAGGTGGTCGGTGGGTAGCCGCTGTCTATCACTACGCCGATGCGCTCAGGCGAACTCATGGCGCAAAAGGCACCCTGGAATTCCAGGGCGAAGAGCGCCTGGCAGATCGCCCGGTGACTCGACACTGCGCCCTTGGCGCGGCTGGTGGTACCGGAGGTGTAGAGGATCAGCGCTGGCGCGTCGGTATCGATTTCCAGCACGGGCACCGGCAATCCCTGGGCGCTGATCAAGTCTTCGAAACGCAGGCAGTACTCGGGCAACGTTCCTTCTTGGGTGCCGACGACAATCGTGGCCCGCTGCTCACGGGCGAGGTCTTCGCGCAGGGTATTGAGGCGCGCTTCGTCGCACAGCAGCAGGCGCGAACCGCTGTCCTGCAAGGCATATTGCAACTCATCGCGCAGGCCCCAACTGTTGAGCGGCACGCACACTGCGCCGCAACGCTGGACAGCGGCGAAAGCCACCAGCCACGCCGGCTGGTTGCGCATGGCAATCGCCACCCGCTCGCCCGATCGCAAACCAAACCGGGCGACCATCTGCCCCGCGAGGCGGTCGACCTGATTGAAGAACTGGTTGAAGGTCAGGCGTTGCGACTGCCAAATCAGGAACTCACGATCGCCATGGGCACGACCGGCGTCGATCACTTGCAAGAGATTGTGGGCGGCGTGAAGGAAGTAGCGTGGAGCGCCGTCATCGGGCGTCACCACTTCAAAAGGCGAACCGGGGGCGATCAGTTGGCGCCATGCAGTTTGCCAGCGTTCAATGCTCATCAGTGTTTTCTCCAGAACAGCCGAAAGACGTGTGGGGTGTGCGGTGGATATGTAATTTGTGCGATTCAAATTTCTTTGTAGGGGCGAATGCGCAGCGATCCGGATTGCCTGTAGGAGCGAGGCTTGCCC
>DQGF01000480.1:3769-6384 GCA_003525045.1 Pseudomonas sp.
CCGCAAAAACACCACCGCCCCGTCCGGCGAAATACCTTCTACACGCCGAAACCAGTAAACTGCCGCACGTTTTTCGTTGAGTGTGTTTTTCATGCAAATTGCTTTGGCGCCCATGGAGGGGTTGGTCGACAACATCCTGCGGGACGTGCTGACCCGTGTGGGCGGTATCGACTGGTGCGTGACCGAGTTCATCCGGATCAACGATCAGCTGCTCACCCCTGCCTATTACCACAAGTTCGGTCCGGAACTGCTGACTGGCGCCCGGACGGCATCCGGCGTGCCGTTGCGGGTGCAGCTGCTCGGTTCCGATCCGGTGTGCCTGGCGGAAAACGCCGCGCTGGCCTGTGAGCTCGGTTCCGAGGTCATCGACCTGAACTTCGGCTGCCCGGCCAAGACTGTCAACAAGTCTCGCGGTGGAGCGGTGTTGCTCAAGGAACCTGAACTGCTCAACGAAATCGTCGAGCACGTGCGTCGCGCGGTACCGGCGCACATCCCGGTGACCGCCAAGATGCGCCTCGGATTCGACAGCCCGGACGGTGCGCTGGTCTGCGCCACGGCCCTGGCCGAAGGTGGCGCGGCGCATATCGTGGTCCACGCGCGGACCAAGACCGATGGCTACAAGCCGCCGGCCCATTGGGAGTGGATCCCGCGGGTGCAGGACGTGGTCAAGGTGCCGGTGTTCGCCAATGGCGATATCTGGAGCGTCGAGGACTGGCGCCGTTGTCGCGAAATCAGCGGTGTCGAAGACATCATGCTCGGTCGCGGCCTGGTCTCGCGGCCTGATCTGGCCCGGCAAATCGCTGCTGCGCGCGCCGGTGAGGAAGTGGTCGAGATGACCTGGGCCGAGCTGCTGCCGCTGATCCAGGACTTCTGGCTGCAAGCCAAGGCGCAGATGACCCCACGGCAATCGCCGGGCCGCTTGAAGCAGTGGCTGGCGATGCTGACCCGCAATTATCCGGAAGCCGTTGAGCTGTTCACCGTCCTGCGTCGTGAAACCGAACTGGACCAGGTCTCGCGTTTGTTGGGTTTGCAGGTGGCTGAAGCGGCCTGAAAAAATTTAAGAAAATCTCTTGAAAAGCAAATGGCGATCCTTATCTAAGGATTACGCGATGCCGAATTCGGGTCGCGGAGACAAGAAAACTTGCTGATCTGTTTTCAGGAGATTTGAATCATGAGTACTGCATTTTCCATGGCACCCCTGTTCCGTTCCTCGGTGGGCTTCGACCGTTTCAATGACCTGTTCGAAACCGCCCTGCGCAACGAACCAGGCAGCACCTATCCACCTTACAACGTGGAAAAACACGGCGACGACCAATACCGCATCGTCGTAGCGGCCGCTGGCTTCCAGGAAGAAGACCTGGAGCTGCAAGTGGAAAAAGGTGTGCTGACCATCAGTGGCGGCAAACGTGACGCAAACGAAGACGTCACTTATCTGTACCAGGGCATCGCACAGCGGGCCTTCAAACTGTCCTTCCGTCTGGCGGACCATATCGAAATCAAGGCCGCCGGCCTGAGCAACGGTTTGTTGAGCATCGACTTGTTGCGGGTGATTCCGGAAGAGGCGAAAGCCAAGCGCATCCCGATCAACGGGACGCAAAAACCGGCTCTGCAGCACTGAGTCGGACCCCGGGCAGGGTTGTCTGAGTACGACTCTGCCGGTTGAAGCAAAAAGACCCCGACCTGTCGGGGTCTTTTTTTTCAGGTCGGGTCCCTGCAATCAGGTCCAGCCATAGCGAACCAGGTGAAAGAAGATCGGCGCCGCAAAGCACACCGAGTCCAGGCGGTCGAGCATGCCGCCGTGGCCTTCGATCAAGTGGCCCCAATCCTTCACGCCACGGTCGCGTTTGATCGCCGACATCACAATGCCGCCGCTCCTACAGGGGGATTGAGTAGGTCGGAATGGGTTGGTTGGCTGTGAGGACGTCTTCGCGGGCAAGCCTCGCTCCTACAGGGGGTTGTGTTGGGCATGATATTCGTGCGTGGCCGCGATTCCTGTGGTAGCGGGCTTGCTCGCGAAGGCGGACTTACATCCGGCATCGATGTCGACTGATACGCAGCCTTCGCCGGCAAGCCAGCTCCTGCAGTTGATATTGCATGCCGAGCCTAGGCGAGGCACCGAACGACAGGGGCAAAAGCGTTTGGTTACTTGGCGTTTTTCCAAGTGACCCGCCGTAAGGGCGGAACCCTACGCGGCCGTAACCGCAGACACGGATATGTACACGATCAAAAAGCTCGGCCAGCCATCAGGCCTTCTTCGCGAGCAGGCTCGCTCCCACAGGGAAACGCGCCCAGTACGGTAGACGGGGGCCCTTACAGCGACCGCATTACTTCAGGAGTTTTTGAAATTCCTTCACCGGCAACGGCCGGCTATGCAGATACCCCTGATAAAAATGACAGCCCAACCCCTGCAAAAACTCCAGCTGCTCCGGCGTCTCCACCCCTTCGGCGATCACTTTCAAATCCAAACTGCGGGCCATCGCAACAATGGCACGAATAATCTCGGCATCGTTGGGATCAGTGGTGGCGTCGCGAATGAACGACTGGTCGATTTTCAGGGTGTCAACCGGCAGGCGCTTAAGGTAAGTCAGCGAGGAGTAACCGGTGCCGAAGTCGTC
>DQGF01000480.1:6685-7326 GCA_003525045.1 Pseudomonas sp.
GGTGCCGAAGTCGTCCATGGCGAAGCTCACGCCGAGTTTTTTCAGGCGGCGCATTTTGCTGATGGTGTCTTCCAGGTTCTGGATGACAATACCTTCGGTGATTTCAAGTTTCAGCAGCGAGCAAGGTAGCCCGTGGCTGCCAAGGCTGTGTTCGATGCGTTCGACGAAGTCGTTCTGGCGAAATTGCCGCGGGCTGATGTTCACGCACAGGCTGAAGTCGAGTGGGTCGATCAGGCCTTTGGCGATCAGCTGTTTGAAGGCGGCGCAGGCCTCGTCGATGATCCAGGTGCCCACTTCCAGGATCAGCCCGCTGTCCTCCAGCACCTTGATGAACTCCGTGGGCGACTGCGCGCCGAGTTCCGGATGGTCCCAGCGCACCAAGGCCTCGGCGCCGACGATCCGGTCGTCCCGCGCGTCAACCTGAGGTTGGTAATGCACGCGAAACTCGCCGCGGGACAAGGCCTGGCGCAGGTCGGTTTCCATGCGCAGGCGTTCGCTGGCGGCCTTCTGCATGGTGTTGTGATACATCTGCGTGGTGTTGCGGCCCGAATCCTTGGCCCGATAAAGCGCGATGTCGGCGCGTTTGAGCAGGTCGGTCGGGGTCGAGCCGTGATCGGGGATCAGCGCGATGCCGATGCTCG
>DQGF01000491.1 GCA_003525045.1 Pseudomonas sp.
AGGCTTGCCCGCGAAGCTTTTAGCGGCGGAACGCCGATCCGGTATGTTGTTCAGGCAAATGCGCCTCTGCGTGGAACAGCTTTTCTCGCAAGCTGCCGCTCTCGTAAGCCGTCTTGTACGACCCTCGACGCTGCAGCTCAGGAATCACCAGCTCAATGAAATCCACATAGCTTTCCGGGGTAACAATCCGCGTCAGGTTGAAGCCATCGAGCCCGGTTTCAGCAATCCACGATTCCAGCTCATCCGCCACCTGTTCCGGCGATCCAACCACGGTGATGTAGCGCCCGCCGAGGGCGTGTTGCTCCAGCAACTTGCGTCGGGTCCAGTCGTTGTTTTGCAGGTTGTTGGTGGCGGACTGGATAGCGTTGCTCTTCACGTACTGGATCGGCTCATCGATCTCGTATTCAGAGAAGTCGATCCCGGTGGACGCCGAGAAATGCGCCACCCCGGCCTCGGCACTGGCGTAACTCAGGTACTCGGCATGCTTGGCCCAGGCCTGTTCTTCGGTCGCGCCGACAATCACATTCAGTCCCATGAACACCTTGATGTCCTCGGGGTTGCGTCCGGCCTCGACGGCGCTGGCGCGAACCTTGTCCACTTGAAGCCTGGTCGACGGTTTGTTCTGGCCGCTGATGAACACGCATTCGGCATGGCGCCCGGCGAACAGCAAGCCGCGATCGGAACTGCCCGCCTGGAACAGCACCGGCGTGCGTTGCGGCGACGGTTCGCACAGGTGATAACCCTCGACCTGATAGAACTCGCCCTTGTGCTCGACCTTGTGCACTTTTTCCGGTTGGGCGTAGATCCGTTGCTTTGGATCGTTGAGCACCGCGCCGTTTTCCCAGCTGCCTTCCCAGAGTTTGTAGAGCACTTGCAGGTATTCATCGGCCTGGTCGTAGCGGCGGTCGTGCTCGACCTGCTCGCTCAGGCCCATGGCCTTGGCGGCACTGTCGAGGTAGCCGGTGACGATGTTCCAGCCGACCCGACCGCGGCTCAGATGATCGAGTGTCGACATGCGTCGGGCGAACAGGTACGGCGGTTCGTAGGTCAGGTTGGCGGTCAGGCCGAAGCCGAGGTTTTTGGTGACGGCGGCCATGGCCGACACGAGCAACAAGGGATCGTTGACCGGCAACTGGATCGACTCTTTCAGCGGCACGTCCACCGAGTTCTGGTAGATGTCGTACACGCCGACGATGTCGGCGATGAACAAGCCATCGAACAACCCGCGCTCCAGCAGTTGCGCCAGTTCGGTCCAGTATTCGATGGTTTTGTACTGGGTGGAGTTGTCCCGTGGATGTGTCCACAGACCGTGGTTGATGTGCCCGATGCAATTCATGTTGAAGGCATTGAGCAGGATCTTTTTCTTCGTCATTCAGATGGTCCCCCGCAACAGCGGGTTTTCATCGTTGAGGTAATAGTTGCCGACGGCGTGATACTTCCAGCGCACCGGGTCGTGCAAGGTGTGCACTCGAGCGTTGCGCCAATGACGATCCAGGCCGTGCTCGATCAGGGTCGCCTGGCTGCCGGCCAATTCGAACAATGTGCTACCAGCGGCGAGAGAGATTTCGGTGCTGATGGCCCGGGCTTCGGCGACGGCAATCGACGCGGCGGCGACGGTCTGCGCGTGGGTGTCGGCCTGGGCCTTGTCGAGAAATTCGCCAGAGCGTTCCAGCAAGGCTTCGGCGGCGTGCAGGCGGATGCTCAAGTAGCCGAAACTTTTGATGGTCAGGGGATCTTCGGTGGCTTTGTCGTTGCCGGAATCGATCCACGGCCGGGTCTTGGTGCGCACGAAGTGCAGCGCATCTTCATAAGCGGCGCGGGCGATGCCGGTGTCGATGGCGGCGTGGAGAATCTGCGCCAATGGGCCGACGGTGGTCGGACGCTCGAAAGCGCTCTGAAACGGAATTACGTCTGCGGCAGCGACATAGACGTCTTCGAACACCACCGAGCCGCTGCCGGTGGTGCGTTGACCGAAGCCGCTCCAGTCGTCGATGACCGTCAGACCTTTGCTGTTGCGAGGCACGAAAGCCAGTTGCTGCACGCCGTTTTCATCCACAACCGACGTAGGAATGCGCTGCGCATAAATGGCGCCCGTGGCGTAGAACTTGCGGCCGTTGATGCGGTAACCATCACCGTCTCGACTGAGGCTGGTAACGCGGTCGTGGGCGGTTTTTGTACCCAGTTCAGCAAGCGCATTGCCGAAGCGCTGACCGGCCAGCACTTCTGCGTACAGGCGTTTTTTCTGTTCGGCGCTGCCATTCACTCGCAGCACTTCGAGGGCATAGAAATGGTTTTGCGGGATTTGCCCGAGCGAACCGTCTGCCTGGGCGATCAAGGCAATTACCTTGGCCAGCGTGACGTTGGAAACGCCAGCGCCGCCATATTCCTTGGGCACGCTGATGCCCCACAGACCCGACCGGGAAAACACTTCCAGTTCCGGGTGCGGCAAACGGCGCTCGCGGTCACGCAGAGCGCTGTCGCGTTTGAAATCCTCGGCCAGGTCACTGGCGACAATCAGGGCTTGCTCATCGCTGGTTATGACCGCGACGTGGTGAGAAAGAGTCATGTGTTTCTCCAGATAACTGGTCAAAAGTGTTCTGGTCGTTAAATCCAGGAGTGCCGGGCGGGCAAAGTGCCGTTCAAGTAGTAGGTGCCGACCGCGTGGTATTTCCAGCGCACCGGGTCGTGCAGCGTGTGCACGCGAGCGTTGCGCCAGTGACGGTCGAGGTTGAATTCGGCGAGGGTGGCGCGACTGCCCGCCAGTTCGAAGAGTTTCTCGCTGGCCAGCAGCGAGATCTCGGTGGTCAGCACTTTGGCTTCGGCCACGGCAATCGAAGCACGGGCAGCGGATTCGGCTGTGAGCGGCGCGGCGATGACCTGATCAAGCACCTGCCCGGCCTTGCGCAACAGCGCTTCGGCGGCGTGCAGTTCGATTTTCAGCTTGCCGATGTCGGCGATCACGTAGAGGTCATCGCAGGCCTTGTCGACCTTGGCATCGATCCATGGCCGGGCACGGGTTTTCACGAACTCGATGGCATCGTCGATGGCGCCCCGGGCGATGCCGGCATCGATGGCCGCTTGAATTAACTGCGAGACCGCCCCCTGGATGTTCGGCGTGTCGTTGATCTTCCAGTTATCCACCACCAGCTCGGCGTCGACCCGCACGTTGTTGAGCAAAATCGTGCCGCTGGCGGTGGTGCGCTGACCGAAACCGGACCAGTCATCAACGATGCGCAGGCCCGGTGTGCCGCGGCGGACGAAGGCCAGCACTTGCTTGCCGTCGTCGTTCAGTGCTTTGACCGCAACCCAGTGGGCGAACAGGGCGCCGGTTGAATAAAACTTCTGGCCGTTGATGACGAAGCCATCGCCGTCGGCAGTGATCCGTGCTTTGAGTTCAAGGGTGTTTTTGGTGCCGCGTTCCGGCCCGGCATTCCCAATCCGCCAACCTTCGAGCACGCTTTTGAACAGCTGCTTTTTCTGTGGTTCGGTAGCGCTGCCGAGCACCAGATTGAGAATGCCGAACTGGTTCTGCGGGATCTGCCCCAGTGCCGGGTCGGCTGCGGAAATGATCGCGAACACATCGGCCAGGGTGACGAATGAAACCTGTGGGCCACCGTACTCGCGCGGGATCGCGATGCTGCCCAGCCCGCTGCGGGTGAACTGTTCGATTTCCGACCATGGCAGTTTGCGCTGCCGGTCACGCTTGGCTGCTTGCAGGCGGGCGACTTGCGCCAGCTCATGGGCAGCCTTGATGGCTTGTGCATCGTTGCGCAAGACTTGGGCGGGCAACAACAAGGGGGCGATGTCCAGATCACTCTGAACGATTGCGTCTGCCAGACTGGACATCAGAGCCACTCCTTGGCTGCACGCAATGCCCTGGCGATCTGCACTGGGGTGATTGTGTTCCGGACCATACCTACCTCACATCTCATGAAAACGCCGCGATCAGTGCGGCGAACGAAAACAAGAATGTCCGGTGGTCCGGTTCATATACCCTAAGCGTGTATAAATAAAAAATAAACTAACTTTTAGGAATATACATAGAATGGGTGTCACCTACCGCTGTAGGAGCGAAGCTTGCTCGCGAAGGCATTAGCACTGACACCGCGTTATCGTTCTTCTCGAGCAAGCTTCGCTCCTACAGGGGTCTCAGTGTTTGCGGGGTTCGGCGGCCATGAGCATTGCCTTCGGCCGGACCTTCAAGTACGGATTCGCACCACCAATCTTCAACCTGCGCGGCGGTGCCCAGCGCGAGTTGTTACCGACCCGATCGAGGATGCAGTAAGTCACCTCGAGCCGAAGGTCTTCGCCGGCTTCGACAATGATCTCCGGCGGCACCCACACCCGGATCGGCTGGCCGACGTCGCAAGCCTTGAGCTTTGGCAGGTCCATGCGCACATCGCCCCAGCGCAGGGTGATTTCGTCGTCGGCGGCCATGTTCAAGTACGGCTCGATGGTCACCGGGACACCGCGCTTGATCTGGTTCGGGTTGACCCCCTGGCGGCAAATGGTCTCTGGGATGCTCACCGGCGCCAGGCTCTGGTTTTCATCGCCCAATAGTGCAGAGGGTTGGCCACCGGGGCAGTCGAGTTTGATCTGGACGCGCACGGCGGGTGACAGGGCTGCCCCCTGCCCGACTTGCATGATCCGGTAGTGGAAGTGTGAAGCGCCATGGGCAATGAAACTTTCCGGTACGCGCAGGCTGACGGTGTTGCCGACATCATGGACACTCAGCACCCTAGAGGCCACGTAGCAGTTGTCCCAAAACAGTTCGATCAGGTCGCCTTCATCCATACCGGGATAGGGCGCGACGTCGACCAACAGGTGAGCCGCCGAGGTGATGTTGATGCCGTTCTTGTGTGATTGCGCCAGGGAGGGCGCCGCCAGTTCGGGTTTGTTCGAGATGCCTTGCATGGGTTCTCCTTGAAGTCTTGCAACGAAGTCCATTTCTGAAAAACCAAAAATGCGAATTCCGAACAGCAAAACCGTTCATTACTTTGAATTGAAATAATGAGTGAGCGTGATGAGTATCAATTGCTGAAGACTAGATAAGAGTGAGCTTGAATAAGAGTCAATAGAGCGGATTAGTTAAATACAAGATTCCTTGTTATTCAGAAAGTTCCTACGCGTTGGGGTTAATAAACCTTGTCGATCTGTCGAACATACCCGTCAAAATCGCCCGATTTAACCGGGGATGAGGCGATGACTGTTTGTCTCTCGTCAAATTTCAGGGTCGAGAGTATTAGACGTGGTCATTCTGTTACAGGGCATATATATGTACCGCGCATGCTGACAAGAAGTTGTATACCGCGCGGGCACATTTAATAAGATGGCGAAGGGTTTTATAAAGTGAAGGGGCACTTCCATCCATGGAAGTTGACCCGTATTGCGTGGGTGTTTTAGTTGTGGGCGTTATTCAGAAATTTGCTGAGAAACTGTTTCGTTCGTTCTTCTTTCGGGTTGGCAAACAATGCCTTGGCTTCGCCTTGCTCGACGATCACCCCCTTGTCGAAGAACACCACACGGTTGGCCACGTCCCGGGCGAAACCCATTTCGTGGGTGACAATGACCATGGTCCGTCTCTCTTCGGCCAGGCTGCGGATGGTCGCCAGCACTTCACCCACCAACTCGGGGTCGAGGGCGGAAGTGGGTTCGTCGAACAGAATCACTTCCGGCTCCATCGCCAGCGCACGGGCAATCGCCACACGCTGTTGCTGACCACCGGAAAGGCGACGCGGGTACGCGTCTTCCTTGCCCGCCAGGCCAACCCTGGCCAACAGTTTTTTACCCAGGGCAACGGCTTCGGCACGCGGGATCTTTTTCACCACGATCGGGCCTTCGATGACGTTTTCCAGGGCGGTGCGATGGGGGAACAGATTGAAGCTCTGGAACACGAAACCCACGTGCTGGCGCAAACGTCGCACCAGGCCCTGCTGCTGGTTCAGCGGGCGGCTGCCATCGATCTCGATGTCACCGACCTTGATCCGGCCACTGGTGGGCTCCTCCAAGAAGTTCAGGCAACGCAAAAAGGTGGTTTTGCCCGAGCCACTGGGCCCGATGATCGCCACTACTTCCCCTTCCTTCACCTGCAGATCGATGCCGTTGAGCACCACTTGACCCTTGAACTGCTTTGTCAGTTTTTCCACGACAATCATTGGGTCAGGACTCCTGGTCGTGCCGATTGACCCGTGCTTCCAGCTGGTTTTGCAGGTGCGAAAGCACCGTAGCCAGAATCCAGTAGATCAGCGCGGCGGCAAGATACATGGTGAAAATTTCGAAGGTGCGGGCAGTAATCAGCTGCGCCTGACGGAACAGTTCCGGCACCTGGATAGTGGCGGCCAGCGCCGTGTCCTTGACCAGTGAGATGAAGCTGTTGCCCAGCGGTGGCAGGGCCGTGCGCATCGCTTGCGGCAGAATCGCCCGACGCAAGGTTTGCGCACGGGTCATGCCGATACTGGCGGCCGCTTCCCACTGGCCACGTTCGATGGAACTGATCGCGGCGCGCAGGATTTCGCAGGCGTAGGCGGCCATGTTCAGCGAGAAGCCGATCAGCGCCGCTGGCAGCGGATCAAGTTCGATGCCCAATTGCGGCAAGCCGTAATAGATCACGAACAGTTGCACCAGCAACGGCGTGCCGCGAAAGAACGACACGTAGATGCGGGCTAGCCAGCTCACCAGTTTGAACCGCGACAGACGCATCAACGCCAGGCCGAAGCCCATCACCAGGCCGAAGAACATCCCGCCCAGGCTGAGGATCACCGTGTAGTACGCGCCCTTGAGCAGGAAGGGCGCCGAATCCAGTGCGAGTTGGAAAGCTTCTTCCATTATTGGGTGACGTCAGCGCTGAAGTATTTTTCCGAAAGCTTTTTCAGCGTACCGTCGGCACGCAGCTTGTCGATGGCCTTGTTCACCGCGGCCAGCAGCTCAGGCTCGCCTTTGCGCAGGGCAATGCCGGCTTCCTGGCGGGAGAACGCTGCGCCGGCGGCGACAGTGTCCTTGGCCTTCTTGGCGTATTCCAGTGCGGCGAGGCGGTCGATCAGAATGGCGTCGATGCGGCCGACGCGCAGATCCTGGAACTTGGTTGGATCATCGTCATAGGTCTTGATGATGGCTTTCGGTTGGTTGTCCTTCAGCCACTGCTCGTAGTTGGTGCCCAGGCCCACACCGACTTTCTTGCCAGCCAGGTCATCGGCGCTCTTGATAGTGTCTTTGTTCTTGGTCAGAACCAGCGCCTGAATCCCGGAGACGGTGTACGGTTCGGAGAAGTCATACTTCTTTTTGCGCTCTTCGGAAATGGTCACCTGGTTGATCACCGCGTCCAGACGCTTGGATTCCAGCGCTGCGAGGATGCCGTCCCATTTGGTTGGTTGCAATTTGACCTTCACGCCCAGCTCTTTGGCCAGGGCTTCAGAGAACTCGACTTCGAAGCCGGCCAGTTTGCCGTTGGCGTCGACGAAGCTGAACGGAGGATAAGTGCCTTCCAGGCCAACGTTGATCACGCCGGCGTCCTTGATTTTTTGCAGTTGCTCACCGGCAACCGCTTGCCCCAACAGGCCGGCGCTGAGCGCCAGGCCCAGCGAACCTACCAGCAGATTTCGACGTAGTGCGGAAAAATTCATGACAAGCCCCTGTGTTTTCTTATGAAGACGCTTTTAGGAAAGTTGGCAAATTCGGGATTTGAACGACTGCGATATCCTGCCCTAAAGCAGTCTATGCGTCTTGTTTCGAATTCGCCTGCGGCGCGACTATATGACGAGGTTTTTAGATAGGAAAATAATAAATATCAATTTTGTTATTCTTTTTTAGAATATGCCTTTTCTTCTTAAAAGATCGCAGCCTGCGGCAGCTCCTACAGGGGATTTTCGGTGCACGCATAACCTGCGTGGGTACTCGGTCTTGTAGGAGCTGCCGCAGGCTGCGATCTTTTGATCTTTCGCTTCGTTTACAGAAAATCTTTGTAGGCAAACAACGCCGGCGCCCCACCAGTGTGCAGGAAGATTATCGGCCCTTCATCGAAACGCTGACGACCAATCCCGTCCAACAACCCGGCCATGGCCTTGCCGGTATAAACCGGATCAAGCAGCAATCCTTCCTGAGCCGCCACCAGCTTCACCGCCGCCAGCGTCCCGGCATTCGGTTCGCCATAGCGCGGGCCGAAATATTCGTCCCACAACTCGACTTTGAAACTCGACGGCAGGCTCACCTCCAACAACTGTGCCGTACGCTCGGCGAGGCCCTGGACCTTCGGCCGTTGATCTTCATCGCTGCGTGAAACCGTGACGCCAATCACTGGCAAATCGGGCAGGGCTTCGCTCAACGCCAGCGCCAAGCCACTGTGAGTTCCGGCGCTGCCCGAGGCCAGGACCACGGCGGCGAATTTGAGGCCGGTGTCCTTGATCTGCTCGGCCAGTTCCAACCCGGCGCGCACATAACCCAAAGCGCCCAGCGCATTCGAGCCGCCAATCGGTACCAGATACGGCTTTTTGCCGTTGCTGCGCAGTCGTGCGGCCAACGCCTCCAACTGCTCGTCGGCGTTATCCAGGTTGTCCACCAACTCAACCTTGGCATCGAAGAGATCCAGCAACAGCCGATTGCCGTTGCCAACATAGTTGGCGTCGTCGGTGCCAAGGGGATTTTCCAGCAATGCCACGCAGCCGAGGCCAAGCTTGGCTGCAATGGCAGCGGTCTGGCGCACATGGTTGGACTGAAGCGCGCCAGCGGTGATCAAGGTATCGGCACCTTGCGCCAATGCATCGGCCGCCAGGTATTCGAGCTTGCGCAGCTTGTTGCCACCCATTGCCAGCGGCGTCAGGTCATCGCGTTTGACGTAGATATCGCGGCCTAGCCAAGCCGACAGGCGTTCGAGTTTTTCCAACGGCGTGGGGTGGCCAAGTAGATCGAGGCGGTCAAAACGGGCGAGCTGTTGTTTGATCATGGTTTGCGTACTGGCGGAGAAAGATGTCAGGACTATAGGCACGCCTATTTACCGGGGCAACCGACAATCGCTTATAGCCAAAAGTGTTTAACACAGCACAATTGGTTCTTAATTCGGCGTCCAAACCTTGCCGTAAAGTAATCGCCGTCAGTGCGGCCAGACAGTCCGGCCGCCCGTGAGGAGTTTTTACCGTGAGCGAGCGTTCCAGCCATTGGCAATTGCAGACCATCGTCAGCCAGCTGCGTTCGGCGCGTGACGAGTGGCGTGCACAAAACGGCCGCGTCAGCGGCGAGCAGGGGGGTCGCGAGTTGCCTTCCCGAGCGGCCATGGCGCAGATTCTTGAAGCGCTGTGCGGCGCTTTGTTCCCGATGCGCCTGGGCCCGGTGGACCTGCGCGAAGAGAGTGAAGACTTCTACGTCGGCCACACACTGGACGTGGCGTTGAATGCGTTGCTGGCCCAGGCGCGACTGGAGCTGCGTTACGCCGCCCGCCATGGCGCCCATGCCGAGACCGAAGTCGAGGCCAGGACCATTCAGATCATCCAGGACTTCGCGCTCGCGTTGCCGGGGCTGCGCAGCCTGTTGGACACCGACGTGCTGGCGGCCTATCACGGCGATCCGGCCGCTCGCAGCGTCGATGAAGTGTTGCTCTGCTACCCGGGCATTCTGGCGGTGATTCACCATCGACTCGCCCATCACTTGTATCGCGCCGGGCTGCCGCTGCTCGCGCGGATCAGCGCGGAAATCGCCCACTCGGCCACCGGGATCGACATTCATCCGGGTGCGCAGATCGGCCGCAGCTTCTTCATCGATCACGGGACAGGTGTGGTAATCGGCGAGACCGCCATCATCGGCGAGCGGGTGCGGATTTATCAGGCCGTGACCTTGGGGGCCAAGCGTTTCCCCGCGGATGAGGACGGCCAGTTGCAGAAGGGGCAGCCACGACACCCAATCGTCGAGGATGACGTGGTGATTTATGCCGGGGCAACGATTCTGGGGCGGATCACCATCGGCAAGGGTTCGACCATTGGCGGTAACGTCTGGCTGACCCGTAGCGTGCCGGCGGGGAGCAACCTGACTCAGGCGAATCTGCAGCATGATGATGGTACGCAGAAATAAATTCCGAAACCTCGGCTGACTGATCCGGCCTCTTCGCGAGCAGGCTC
>DQGF01000516.1 GCA_003525045.1 Pseudomonas sp.
GGCAGGTCGATCTTGTTCAGGACCGGCATGACTTCCAGGCCCTGTTCGATCGCCGTGTAGCAGTTGGCAACCGACTGCGCTTCAACGCCTTGACCGGCATCGACCACCAGCAACGCACCTTCACAAGCCGCCAGCGAGCGGCTGACTTCGTAGGTGAAGTCGACGTGACCAGGGGTGTCAATGAAGTTCAGCTGATACTTGATACCATCGCGAGCGGTGTAATACAGGGTGACGCTGTGGGCCTTGATGGTGATCCCGCGTTCACGTTCCAGGTCCATGGAGTCCAGCACCTGGGCTTCCATTTCGCGCTCGGCAAGGCCGCCGCACATCTGGATGAAGCGATCGGCCAGCGTCGACTTGCCATGGTCAATGTGGGCGATGATGGAGAAATTGCGGATATGACTCAAATCACTCACGGATCAACACTCAAAAAGGCTGCAGGCATAGCCCGCCGAAAAATAGCCGGGAATTGTACCTGATCCACGGCGCAAGCGTCACGTTTGCAGGTCAGACGGCACGTACAAAAACGCCCCGGTCTTGCGGCAGGGGCGTTTTTTGTTGTCGATTGGTGCGGGAAATCCCCGCGATCAACCGGCCCGGCGCAGTAACCAGAGTCCGGCCAGGGCGCAGATACTGGCCGGCAACAGCACCGCAAACAGCGGCGGGAAACCGAAAACCAGGCTCGAAGGACCCAGCAGATCCTGGACGATACGGAAGGTGAAGCCCACCAACACACCCGTGAACACCCGCTGACCGAGGGTCACCGAACGCAGCGGACCGAAGATGAAGGAAATCGCCATCAGCACCAGGGCTGCGGTGACCAACGGCTGCAATACCTTGACCCAAAATGCCAGCCAATAACGACCATTATTCAGCCCCTGGTCAGCCAGGTAGTGGATGTAACCCCACAGGCCGGTGATCGACAGCGAATCGGGTGACATCACCACGGTGCTGAGCAATTGCGGGCTCAGCGCCACGTTCCAGCGCTCGACCGGGGTAGTCACCACTTCCGTGCTTTTTTCGTGGAATACCGTGGTCGTGACATCGCTCAACTGCCAGTGATCCTTGTCGAATTCCGCGCGCCTGGCGAAGCTCGAAGACAGCATGTGGCGTTGATCGTCGAAGCGATAACGGGTCACGCCATACAGCAGACCATTGGGCTGTACCGAGTTGACGTGGATGAACTCGTCACCCTGGCGGTGCCACAAACCGTGCTTGGCGCTTTGCGCATCCCCACTGCCCTGAGCCAGGGAGCGATTGGCCTGGGCCGTGACTTCCGTCGCCGGGGCGATGTATTCGCCAATCAGCACGCCCACGACCATCAGGACCAGCATCGGCTTCATGACCGCCCAGACGATCCGTCCGACCGACACACCTGCCGCGCGCATGATGGTCAGCTCGCTGTGGCTGGCCAGACTGCCGAGGCCGATCAGGCAACCGATCAGCGCCGCCATCGGCAACATGTCGTAGAGACGGCGTGGCGCGGTCAGCAGGACATAACTCAACACGTCTACCAGGGTATAGGTATCACTGGCGTCCCCCATCTCGTCGATGAAAGCAAACAGCGTCGCCAGACCGAGAATGATTCCCAGCACGGCCAGAATCGCCATGAACACACTGCTGCCGATGTAGCGATCGAGCTTAACCACGAGCCACCTCCAGCGCGCTGCGGCGACTCGCCATCTTCAAGCGCAGTGGCTCCCAATAGAGCAGGCCCAGGCCGATGACCAGGAAGATCGCATGCACCCACCACAACCCCAGCGCCGGCGGGATCTTGCCCTTTTCGAGAGCGCCGCGAGCGGCAATCAGGATCGACAGGTAGGCCATATAAAGAAGAATCGCCGGCAACAGCTTGAGGAAGCGGCCCTGGCGCGGATTGACCCGCGACAGCGGCACCGCCATCAGGGTCACGATGAACACCAGCAACGGCAAGGACAGACGCCATTGCAATTCGGTGCGGTAACGGATGTCGTCACTGCCCAGCAGCGAACGGGTGGTCATCGCGTCACGGTCGGTGACTTCGTCGCTGACGTCCGGCTTGGGCAGCAACACGCCGTACTCGTCGTACTTGATCGCCCGGTAGTCCGCCTGACCTGGATTACCGTCGTAGCGATAGCCATTGTCGAGAATCAGGTAGCGGTTACCGTCGGCGCGGATTTCCTGACGCCCCTTTTCGGCCACCAGCACGGAAATCCCGCGATCCTTCTTGTCGTCCGACGAAACGTTCTTTTGCGAAATGAATACACCGCCGAGGTTGACGCGGTCATCCGACAGCGTTTCGGTGTAGGTCACCCGCGTTCCGTCACGCAGCGCCTGGAAACGGCCAGGCTCAAGGGTATCGAACTCGGTCAGGGCATCCTGCTTGTTCAGCAGCAACTGGAACTGATTGGCCCCTTGCGGCGCCAGGCTCAGGCTGAGCCACGCCACCACCAATGCAACCAGGGTGGCCGGAAACAACGTCATTGCTAACAGCCGCTGCTGACTCATGCCGGTGGCCGACAGCACGGTCATTTCGCTTTCAAGGTACAAACGACCGTAGGCCAGCAGAATCCCGAGAAACAGGCCCAACGGCAGAATCAACTGCAGGAAACCCGGCAGACGAAAACCCATGATCAGAAACAGCGAGCCTGGATCCAGAAGGCCAGCCGCCGCCTGGGCGAGGTATTTGATGAAGCGTCCACTCATGATGATGACCAGTAGCACCGCACTGACGGCACTCAAGGTCAACAGGACTTCGCGGGATAGATAACGGAAGACAATCAAACCAGACACTCCAGGGTTGTCAGGCTAAGGCGGCCAAACAAGCAAACGTATCAGGCAGCCCGCAGGGCAGAGCCGCCGAAAAAGTTGGCGCATTATCCTGTGATTGGGTGCGCCTGTCACTGCGCAATGGTGCGGGGGGTGTGTAGGAGCGAGCTCGCTCGCGATGGTCGTCAACGATAACGCGGGAAGCCTGACACCCCGCGGCGTTCTCGGGTTTTTCGCGAGCAAGCTCGCTCCTACTATCGTACAACCGAGGGTTGTCAGGCGCCGGTAGCGAGGTTCAAACTGCGGCCTTTGTCGCAGGCCGTGCCTTGCGTCTTTCTACTTATAAGCAAGTTCGAACGCTTGCGTCTTGACCATTCATTCAGGGACCCGGACATGGAACTGGTTGTAAAAAGCGTTAACCCAGAAACGTTGAAGACCGCCACTCTGGTGGTTGCCGTCGGCGAAGGCCGCAAGCTCGGCGCCACCGCCCTCCAACTCGACGAACTGACCGGTGGCGCCATCAGCGCGGTGCTCAAGCGCGGCGACCTGGCCGGCAAGGTCGGCCAGAGCCTGTTGCTGCACAGCCTGCCGAACCTCAAGGCCGAACGTGTGCTGCTGGTGGGCGTGGGCAAGGACGAAGAGCTGGGCGACCGACCGTTCCGTAAAATCATCGCCGGCGTCCTCAATACCCTCAAAGGCCTGGGCGGCAGCGATGCCGTGCTGGCCCTGGACGAAGTCGCGGTCAAAGGCCGCGACAGCTACGGCAAGACCCGCCTGCTGGCCGAAACCCTGGTGGACGGCGAATACACCTTCGATCAGTTCAAGAGCCAGAAAGCCGAGCCTCGCCCCCTGAAGAAAGTCACCTTGGTGACCATCAAGGCTGCACAGGCCGAAGTCGAGCGCGCCGTGGCCCACGCCACCGCCATCGCCAACGGCATGGCTTTCACCCGCGACCTGGGCAACCTGCCGCCGAACATCTGCCACCCGACTTTCCTCGGCGAACAAGCCAAGAACCTGGGTAAGGAATTCAAGAGCCTGAAAGTCGAAGTCCTCGACGAGAAGAAAATCAAGGACCTGGGCATGGGCTCGTTCTACGCCGTCGGCCAGGGCAGCGCCCAGCCGCCGCGCCTGATCGTCATGCAATACAACGGCGGCAAGAAATCCGAGAAGCCCTACGCACTGGTCGGCAAAGGCATCACCTTTGACACCGGCGGCATCAGCCTGAAACCAGGCGCCGGCATGGACGAAATGAAGTACGACATGGGCGGCGCCGCCAGCGTCTTCGGCACCCTGCGTGCCGTGCTCGAGCTGAAACTGCCGATCAACCTGGTGTGCATCCTGGCCTGCGCCGAGAACATGCCGAGCGGCAACGCTTCGCGCCCGGGCGACATCGTCACCACCATGAGCGGCCAGACCGTGGAAATCCTCAACACCGACGCCGAAGGCCGTCTGGTGCTGTGCGATGCCCTGACCTATTCCGAGCGCTTCAAGCCGCAAGCGGTGATCGATATCGCGACCCTGACCGGCGCGTGTGTCGTTGCGCTGGGTTCCCACACTTCCGGCCTGCTCGGCAATAACGATGAGCTGATCGGTCAACTGCTGAGCGCCGGCCAATCGGCTGACGATCGCGCCTGGCAGCTGCCGCTGTTCGATGAATATCAAGAGCAGCTGGACAGCCCGTTCGCCGACATCGCCAACATTGGTGGTCCGAAAGCCGGAGCCATCACCGCGGCCTGCTTCCTGTCGCGCTTCACCAAGAACCTGAACTGGGCGCACCTGGACATCGCCGGCACGGCGTGGACCAGCGGCGGCAAGGACAAGGGAGCCACTGGCCGTCCGGTTCCACTGCTGACCCAATACCTGCTGGACCGCGCCAAAGCCTGAAACCGATGACCCCGGGCGGCGCCACTTTCCGGTGACGCCGCCCGGGGTTCAGGAACCGCAATGACCAAAGTCGACTTCTATATCCTGCCCAGCGCCGATCCTTCGGCGCGGCTGGATTTCGCCTGCAAGCTCACCGAGAAAGCCTGGCGCATGGGCCACCGCATCTACCTGCATTGCAGCGATGCCGCCCAGCGTGACGATCTTGATGCGCGCCTGTGGGCGTTCAAGGGCGAAAGCTTCGTGCCTCACGGTCCCGCCGAAAGCGAGCCCGAGGGGGTGATCGTGCTGGGCCTGGGCAATGACTGCGGTCTGCATCAGGATCTGCTGGTCAACCTCGACCTGAAAGTCCCGACCTTCGCCGGGCAATTCGCTCGTGTGGCGGAAGTGGTAGTTGAAGATCCGACGATTCGTCAGGCCGCGCGGGAGAGTTTCCGCTTCTACCGCGAACAGGGCTATCCTCTGCAAGATCACCGTTTACAGCGACTCTGAGCATTCCGATGGACATTCCAAAACCGCAGCAACAGTCCGCGCACCTGTTGGACGACCTCGAGTCGATCCGCCAACTGCTCGGCGATAACAACCTGCAACCACCGTTGTTGACCGACACGGTCGAGGACGATGACCAGGAACAGATTCCAATGTTGTTCGACACAGTCAGCGCTTCTCAGCCAACTGTCGAACCGACGCCCCCCGCCCCTCCTGCCAAACCGGCTCCGGACACCACGAGCAAAGGTCCCGATGTCTTGCTGCATCTGGACGGCGAACTGCGCGCCGCCGCCATGTTGATCATGCAGGACGTGATCGACGACTTCTCCCCGCACATTGAAACCGAAATCAAACGCCGGCTCGCCGCGCGAATGGAGCGGTTGCTCAGCCAGTACGAGTAAACCTGAGTCGAGCGGGCTTCTGTGGCGAGGGAGTTTGCTCCCGCTCGGTTGCGAAGCAGCCGCAAAGCCTGAACACGCGGAGTACCTGACACACCTGACTTGCTGATGTTGGGGCCGCTTCGCGCCCCAACGGGAGCAAGCTCCCTCGCCACAGGTCCATTCCACACTTTGATCTGCGCGCTGTCTGCACCTGCTCGCCCTATCCCCCATGCCCCGCTATACTTGCCGGCTTTTCCTGAATAAATGCCAATAGGGTCCCGCCGCGCATGGATAAGACCTACCAGCCGCACGCCATTGAAACTTCCTGGTACAACACCTGGGAGTCAGAGAATTACTTCGCCCCGCAAGGCGCGGGCGAGTCCTACACCATCATGATCCCGCCGCCGAACGTCACCGGCAGCCTGCACATGGGTCACGGCTTCAACAACGCGATCATGGACGCCCTGATCCGTTTCCGCCGCATGCAGGGTCGTAACACCCTGTGGCAGCCGGGTACCGATCACGCCGGTATCGCCACACAAATGCTGGTGGAACGCCAACTCGAAGCCCAGGGCCAGAACCGTCACGACCTGGGCCGCGAAAAATTCCTCGAGAAAGTCTGGGAGTGGAAGGATCAATCCGGCGGCAACATCAGCCGCCAGATCCGCCGCCTCGGCTCGTCCGTGGACTGGAGCCGCGAGCGCTTCACCATGGACGACGGCCTCTCGGAAGCCGTTAAAGAAGCCTTTGTGCGCCTGCACGAAGACGGCCTGATCTATCGCGGCAAGCGCCTGGTCAACTGGGACACCAAGTTGCACACGGCGATTTCCGACCTCGAAGTGGAAAACCACGACGAGAAAGGTTTCCTGTGGAACCTGAAGTACCCGCTGGCCGACGGCGCCAAGACCGCTGAAGGCAACGATTACCTGATCGTCGCGACCACTCGCCCGGAAACCATGCTCGGCGACGCCGCCGTCGCCGTTAACCCGAACGATGAGCGCTACCAAGCCCTGATCGGCAAATTTGTCGAGCTGCCGCTGGTCGGCCGCCGCATTCCGATCATCGCCGACGATTATTGCGATCCTGAATTCGGCACCGGCTGCGTGAAAATCACCCCGGCCCACGATTTCAACGACTACGAAGTCGGCAAGCGCCACAACCTGCCGCTGCTGAACATCTTCGACAAGAACGCCGCTGTCTTGCCAGCCTGTCAGGTGTTCAACCTCGACGGCACGTTGAACGAAAGCATCGACGGCAAGATCCCGGCCGAGTACGCCGGCCTTGACCGCTTCGAAGCACGCAAGCAGATCGTAGCTGCGTTCGACGCTGCCGGCCTCTTGGTCAGCGTCAACGATCACGCCCTGAAAGTGCCGAAAGGCGACCGTTCCGGGACCATCATCGAGCCGTGGCTGACCGATCAGTGGTACGTGTCGACCAAGCCATTGGCCGAGCCGGCGATTGCTGCCGTTGAAGACGGCCGCATTCAGTTCGTGCCCAAGCAATACGAAAACATGTACTTCTCGTGGATGCGCGACATCCAGGATTGGTGCATCAGCCGTCAGCTGTGGTGGGGCCACCGGATTCCAGCCTGGTACGACGAGTCGGGCAAGGTCTATGTCGGTCGCGACGAAGCCGAAGTGCGTGCCAAGAACAACCTCGGTCCGGACGTTGCGCTGCAACAGGACAACGACGTTCTCGACACCTGGTTCAGTTCGGGCCTGTGGACGTTCTCCACGCTCGGCTGGCCTGAGCAGACCGAATTCCTGAAGAAATTCCACTCCACCGACGTGCTCGTGACTGGCTTCGACATCATTTTCTTCTGGGTTGCCCGGATGATCATGCTCACCATGCATTTGGTGAAAAACGAAGACGGCACGCCGCAGGTTCCGTTCAAGACCGTTTACGTGCATGGCCTGGTGCGTGATGGCCAGGGCCAGAAGATGTCCAAGTCAAAGGGCAACGTCCTTGATCCACTGGACATCATCGACGGTATCGAACTCGAAGACCTGGTGCAGAAACGCACCTCCGGCATGATGCAGCCGAAACTGGCGAAGAAGATCGAGAAGCAGACTCGCGACGAGTTCGCCGACGGCATCGCCAGCTACGGCACCGACGCCCTGCGCTTCACCTTCTGCTCGCTGGCGTCGACCGGTCGCGACATCAAATTCGACATGGGTCGCGTCGAAGGCTATCGCAATTTCTGCAACAAGATCTGGAACGCAGCGCGCTACGTGTTGGACAAAGGCGAAGACTGCGGTCAGAACGGCGAAGCCTACGAGCTGTCCCTGGCGGATCGCTGGATCATTTCGCAGCTGCAACGCACCGAAGCCGAAGTGACCCGCCAGCTTGACCAGTTCCGTTTCGACCTGGCGGCACAAGCCTTGTACGAGTTCATCTGGAACCAGTATTGCGACTGGTACCTGGAACTGTCCAAACCTGTGCTGTGGGACGAAAACGCGCCGGTCGAACGTCAGCGCGGCACCCGCCGCACCCTGGTTCGGGTGCTGGAAGTTGCCCTGCGTCTGGCACACCCGTTCATGCCGTTCATCACCGAAGAAATCTGGCAGCGCATCGCGCCGCTGGCCGGTATCGAAGGCAAAACGATCATGCTGCAACCTTGGCCAGTGGCCAACGAAGCACGCATCGATCAGGGCGCCGAAGATGACATCGAGTGGCTGAAGACGCTGATGCTCGGCACGCGCAACATTCGCGCCGAGATGAACATTGGTCCGGGCAAGCCGCTGAACC
This sequence comes from Pseudomonas sp., assembly GCA_003525045.1. Lineage (GTDB taxonomy): Bacteria > Pseudomonadota > Gammaproteobacteria > Pseudomonadales > Pseudomonadaceae > Aquipseudomonas. The sequence goes on from DQGF01000516.1 coordinate 8,247, forward strand.
TGTTCCTGAAAAACGTCAGCGCCGAAGATCAGCGTCGCCTCACCGAGAACGAAGCCCTGTTGAAGAAACTGGCACGTCTGGAGTCGATCACCGTTCTGAAGGCTGGCGAAGAAGCACCACTGTCCGCGACCGCACTGGTGGGCGAGATGGAAGTGCTGGTGCCGATGGCCGGCCTGATCGACAAGGATGCCGAGCTGGCACGCCTGGACAAGGAAATCCTGCGCCTGCAGGGCGAAGTTCAGCGCGTGGGCGGCAAGCTGTCCAATGCCGGCTTCGTCGACAAGGCCCCGGCCGAAGTCATCGACAAGGAACGCGCCAAACTGGCTGAAGCCGAACAGGCTTTGGGCAAGCTGGCGGAGCAGCATGCGCGGATTGCCAGTTTGTAACGGCAAATCGCAATGAAGAGGGAGGCCCGCAACGGCCTCCCTTTTTTGTGCCTTCCAAATTTCCCCAAACACCGAAAATCCCCTGTGGGAGCGAGCC
>DQGF01000494.1 GCA_003525045.1 Pseudomonas sp.
TCTTCGAAAGCTTTTCGACGAACGCATCGTAGATCTTGTCTTGGGCGTAGAGACGGTTGGCGCAGACGCAGGTCTGGCCGTTGTTGCGGTACTTGGAAATGATCGCGCCTTCGACGGCCTTATCCAGGTCCGCGTCGTCGAACACGATGAACGGCGCGTTGCCGCCCAGTTCCAGGGAGACTTTCTTGATGTCCTTGGCGCATTCGGCCATCAACTGACGACCGATTTCGGTCGAACCGGTGAAGGACAGTTTGCGCACGATCGGGTTGCTGGTCAGCTCGCTGCCGATGTCGCCGGCGCTGCCGGACACAACACTGAACACGCCGTTCGGAATACCGGCACGCTGGGCCAGTTCAGCCAAGGCGAAAGCCGAGAACGGAGTCTGCGAAGCAGGCTTGAGCACCATGGTGCAACCGGCGGCCAGGGCCGGACCGGCTTTACGGGTGATCATCGCGGCAGGGAAGTTCCACGGGGTGATTGCAGCGGTCACGCCGATTGGCTGCTTGATCACAATCAGGCGTTTGTCTGGTTGATGGCCCGGAATCACATCACCGTAGACGCGCTTGGCTTCCTCGGCGAACCACTCGATAAAGGAAGCGGCGTAAACGATTTCGCCCTTGGCTTCGGCCAATGGCTTGCCCTGTTCCAGGGTCATCAAGCGAGCCAGGTCGTCCTGATTCTCGATGATCAGTTCGAACCAGCGACGCAGCTTGTTCGCGCGATCCTTGGCGGTCAGTGCACGCCAGGCCGGCAGCGCTTTGTCAGCGGCTTCGATCGCACGGCGGGTTTCGGCAGCGCCCATTTTCGGCACGGTACCCAGAATTTCGCCCGTTGCCGGGTTGTTGACCTTGATCGTCTGACCATTGTCCGCATCGACCCAAGCGCCATCGATAAAGGCTTGCTGGCGGAACAACTGGGTGTCTTTAAGCTGCATGTCGGCTTTCCTTAACAGCACCGCGACCAGCGCGGAGCGAATTATGATTGTAGAAAGGCGCCTCAAAGGCTGCCGTCAGGGAAATCATTCACCGGGCTGAAGCACATAAATAGCGCACGGATTGGACTCGTGCGGTTCAGCACCCAGACAAGAGCGTTTGAAATCTCAAACGAATCCTAGGATCAAAGGGGGTAAAGGACAATAGGCTGTTCGAAAAAAAGAACGAAAACGCCGCATTTGCCTATTTTTTCTGATCAGCGTAGCAAACGGTCGTTACAGGTTCGAAAAACGCAGGCGATTCAGCAGCATGGACGCCCGCAGTGCTTATGAGTATCATGGCGCCCGCATCGCACCAGTAGCTCAGCTGGATAGAGTACTGCCCTCCGAAGGCAGGGGTCGTGGGTTCGAATCCCGCCTGGTGCACCATACGTAGAAACGAGAAAGCCTCAGACCCGTAGGGTCTGGGGCTTTTTTGTGCCCGACTTGAAACCAACAGAGCAGTTTTACCTGAAACAAAAACTGACGACATCCAAGTCAACGATGGTGGTGGATTTGCGACTCGAGTGTTCAACTGTGTTGACGGCCGGGGGGCCCTGTTCCATCCATCTCAATGAAAACCGGGGCTGATTTTGGAGCACCAGATGATTGATCAGAATGAAAATGACGTTCCTCCTGCACCACAAGGCGAGCGCTGCTGTTTCAAAGCGCTGATGGTCAGGTCCGCCTTGAATGTCGTTTCGGGGCCGATACGCTTTGGCTCTCCCAAGCGATGATCTGCGAGTTGTTTGGCAAGGCCAAAGCCACCATCAGCGAGCACATCAGCCACATCCTCGCGGAGGGCGAGTTAGTGGAGGATTCAGTTGTTCGGTTTTACCGAACAACTGCCGCTGACAACAAACCTTACAACGTAAAATATTTCAGTCTTCCGCTGATTCTTGCGGTGGGCTACCGAGTGCGCTCTAAACGCGGTATCCAGTTCCGTCAGTGGGCTACACAGACTCTGCAAGAGTACCTAATCAAGGGATTCGTGATGGATGACCAAAGGTTGAGAAATCCTCCTGTAGGTCATGCGCTGGTACCCGATTATTTCGACGAAATGCTGGAACGCATTCGGATATTCGGGCTAGCGAGCGGCGGGTTTACTTAAGGGTAAGGGACATCTTCGCGATGGCTGCGGACTATGCGCCGTCGAACAAAGAGACCAACGCATTCTTCCAAATTATTCAAAATAAGCTGCACTTCGCTAGCACCGGCCTGACAGCCGCGGAGTTGATTGCTCATCGTGTGACGCAGCCAAGCTGAATTTAGGGTTAACAGGCTTCAAAGGGGATGAGGTGCGCAAAAGCGATGTCACCATCGCCAAGAACTACCTTAAGCAAGAAGAAATCAGTGCGCTAAATCGCATCTTCACCATGTGGCTCGATTTCGCAGAAGATCAGGCATTGATGCGCAAGCAGGTTTTCCTACGGGACTGGCAGGAGAAACTGGATCAATTCCTGGAATTCAACAGTCGTGAAGTTCTGCAAGGCGCGGGAAAGATCAGTAAACAGGAGGCTGAAGAAAAAGCGCGGGCCAAATATGAACGCTATGCCGAGCGGCGCCGAAGCCTGAAAGAAGCCGAGGGTGAAGTCTTGGGTATTGAGGCACTACGCAGCATTTCCCAAAAAAATCACCACTGATGCATAGCAGGTTTGCACCATCCCCGCCGGGACTGAGGTCTTTCGTATTCGTCGCTGTAAGCGGGCTGATACATGGTTGCCGGATGCGACAACCATGGGAGCACCTCCCACCCCCAGCTCTGGCAGGATGAACCCGGCTGGCATATCGTATCTGTACACCTCATTTGATGCGGAGACGGCATTGCATGAGGTTGCAGCTCATAAGCGCATTACCGATCGAATCTATGTTGCCTGCTTCACGCTGACAAGTTCCATACAGGTTGTAGATCTGACGAAACTTCCTCTTCCCCCTCAATTTTTGAAGTCGACAAAAAACAAGATCGTGAAAATTGGCTCTTCGCGCAGAAATTCTGCCGATAAGATTTCTACCCCCGTCACCAAGAACGGCCAAGAGCATATCGAATACGTTCCAAGCCAGGTCGTGTGCGAGTACCTGGCTCAGGTCTTTGAACCCCATTCGGGCGGAGTGCTGGCCGGGCTGATTTATCCCAGCGCGGAATATGACGGTGGTCGCAATCTGGTAGTTTTCCCTTCTAATAGGGGTTGGGACTTGGAGTTCCAAGGCGCTCGCCGAGACGGCCAGATGCGGCCGTCTCTTTGCTTGAATATTGATACTCTTGTTTAAAAACGCAATCTAATAACGACATAGCCATTATCTTATTTTTATTTTTTTCGACAAACTCTAAGCTGACTGCTTTGCTTCTAGAATTGCCGCATAGCATTTATTGAATACATTTTTATTCTTAAACATTGTCTGGGCAAGATCAATCTTACCGGCTTTATGTTCAATTCGAATAGATTTCTGATTCATTGTATCCGTGATATTTACATTCAAAATATCGACAAATCTAACTTCGTGCGTTTTGGAATTGAAATTGCTCGCTGGTGTAAACAAAGAATTTTTAGCCAGGACGACATATCGATTATCGGAAATAACCGAATACATTAGCATAGCTAATACGTATAGAGTCAAAGCTAAGCCAACGAAACCGACGACCTTCATTACTAAGTGGCCATCCAAACCGAGAGAAGCTATTAACTTAGCGAATTTCCAGTCACCACTACCCACTTCTTTATTGAATGCAGCGAAAGCGGATAGACCTCCAAAAACTAGTCCCGCCAAACCCAACTTTATAAAATCAGGGCGATACAGAAAGCGCTTTTCATCAGTCGGATTGGTTTTTTCCAACGAATATGAATTATTCATCAGATTTCCTCTTCCGCGACATTAACGTAAAAACTTCCATCATCAGTTGCTTCAACTGTGTACCAGAGAGGTGACGTATTTGTCTTAACGGGTCCAGTCATTTCAACATTGGCTGCACATTTGTATGCACCCGTATTCTCGTTCTTATCGGTGGTTCGGATATCGACTATATTGTATTTCAGTGCATTTACAACTGCAGCACCCAATTGCTTGGTCAACTCACGCTTAACAATGTCGGTAACGAGGTCAGTTGTTTTTTTATCACTGCATGAGGGAACGCTGTTAGAGCAAGCACTTAGCGCTAGAGCACACGCAGCGAGGGAAATAGCAGTAACGAATCGATTTTTCAAAAAAGTCATTAATAAGCTCCTTGTACCTAATGCACTGACATAGGATGTCAGCAGTCCTTTGTCATTTCCGACGCGGAATCTTACATATTCCCGTTTCAAGTACCTGAACGCATCGCCGAGACAACCAGAGCACCAACAATCAGATTCCAGTTCGTAGGCTTCTTAACGCTGTCGTCATTACTCCCCACCGTTCTCAGCAAACCACTCCAATGCATCCGCTCGTTCTTGCGTCATGCTCAACTCACACCCAGCACCGTTCAGCATATCCATCGTCCCACCAGTGAGCCCGTAATACATCCCACAATCAGCATCTCTGTACTTGATCCAGAGACGTTGGGTGTCACGTAGCTTAGTCTTCTGTTCAGCGGGCAACACGGCCATTGCTGACTTGTAAGCTTTATTCAGTCGAGTATCCTGCTTTTTCAGCTCTTCATTGTTACAGTCGTTAAGGTTGGACGTGATGCCTTCTGCTTTCGCCACACAAGTACCGTAGGCCGCGGAATAGTCATCCTTGGCAAATGCGTAAGATGATGAGATTGAGAGCAGCACAGAGGCTGTGATGAGGTAACGACGCATAGGTACAATTCCATTTCTTGGTAGGTCTAGGAACTGCATTGTTCCTAAAGTGATGGTATATTGCCAGCACAGGATAACTGTCCCGTTTTTAAAGATCAAGCTGTGCCTATTGGCTGGTACGCTTGATTGCGCAATAACTATAGTTTTCGCAACGTTTAGCGCAGACGATTCACTGCCAAAGACGAAAATGCGTCTGTGGATTTACATTACAGATCTACTGGTTTTCCTCTGTTTCCAACCCACCCTTAGATGGAAGAATGCAGATTGAGTTGCTCTATAACTGGCGCAATAACCCAGCGTTTCAAATCGCCAACAGTAGCTGCTTGTAATCATCGCCGTGAGTTGAGCAGCAGAAAGGTTGTAGTTGAGAGCAGAAACGCAGCCAAAGCGTAATGCCGATCAGAAAAGGCAATGCTCTGTAGGAGCGCCGGGCGGCGTTCCGACGATGGTCTCGAGGTCGACGCGTTTATGCAGAAAAAGCGCGTTATCGTTAAAGTCCATCGCGAGCAAGCTCGCTCCTACACTGGCATTGGCCGCCGAAGCGGTTTTTTACTCTTTCGTCCAGTCGAACTCGTCGTATTCGTCATCGTCTTCTTCGTCCTCGATCAACTCATCACCAAGGACGTCTTCCTCAAGAGCCTCTTCTGCCTGTTTCGCCAGCAGAAACTCCTTACGACTCTCAGTCACTGCTCGCCGCAGTTCCTTACCCTTGACCGGGCAGTTGAGCATTTGGGCGATGCGGTCGATTTTCTGTGCCACGGCATCCTCCAACGCATCGGCTATGGGTCGATAGTGCGCGCTTTCAGGTGTCGATGCCAAATTGGCGACCGCTCTTCTCCTCAGTTTTTCTTTAACGCCTTGAGTCGTGCCGCGAGATTTTCCTTGGGAAAGCGTTTATGCAGTGCCGCCATCAAGTCGTCGGCGGCTTGGGTCTGACCGGCATTTTGCAGGCGTACGACCTCATGGAGCTGTTCATCCAGCGTTTTCACCGGAGCTGCTGCACGTTTGCTGACCTTCGCTTCGTCAGCCATTTCAGCATTGATCGATTCGCTCTGCGCAGGGGCGGCAAAATCGGCCATTGGCGCCGCGGGTGCAGGTGCGGACATGGCCCCTGCCGGAGCAGCCGAGGAGCGGGCGACGGACGATGGCGCTTCTGCCGCTTCTTTTTTAGCGACCGGTGCGGACATTTTTGGCGCTGGGGCGAAGTCAAACTTCGGCACTTGCTCAGGCGTGCGCTGCACCAGTGCAAGCATCAGGGCTACGCCGACGAGGCTGGCGAACGCGACTTGCCTACGAGGTTTCTGACAGGCCTGAACCCAGCGCTGCCAACGGCTGGACTTGCGCGCAGGGACTTCACGTTGCGCGGTCGCCAGGATGAAGGCATCAAGGTGAGACGGTGGTTCGCCGCTGGCTTGCTCGCGGTAATGCTCGAGCACCTGGTCTTGCGGCGTTTTGCGGGCGTCAGTCATGTCAGTACCTCCTCGGCCAGCAGCCGACGCAGTTTTTGCTGGGCGTAGCGCAAGCGGCTCTTGACGGTTTCCAGCGGTGTTTCGGTGAGGGTGGCGATTTGCGGCAGGTCGAGGTCGCCGTAGGCTCGTAGCAGGAACACTTCGCGCTGGTCGGCGGTCAGGTTTTGCAGGGCGGCTTCGAGACGCTGATTATCGCGACTCAGGCTCAGCCGTTGTTCGGGATCGGCCGCCTCGTCGCTCAGGGCGTGGAGTTGTTCGTCATAGCTGTCGTGCAAGGGGTTGTGGATGCCGTGTTTGCGCCAGTGATCGATCAGGCGATTGCGGGCAATCTGGTAGAGCCAGGTACGAAAGTTCGCCCGACCTTGTGGCTGACTGCTGCTGCGGATCAGGCTCAGCCAGGTTTCCTGGTAGACCTCCTCGGCCAGTTCGGATTTGCCGCTCAGGCCGAGCAGGAAGCGATAAAGTCCCTGGCGATGGCGGATTTGCCATACCGCAACGGCTCCAGCCAGCCCTTCGCCCCCTTGGGCACAATTTCATACAGCCAACAGGATGCGGTTGATGCCTTTGGGGATGAACGCCTGCTGGGCCATTTGATAGGCCAGTTCGATACCCGACGCTCCGGCGGTTGAGCCGCCCGCAGTCAATTGATCGATGGCTGTACGAATTTTCGCTTTTTCCCGTCCGGAAGTCGGTTCCAGTACAACGCGCGAATCGCCGGCGTAGACCACCAACGACACCCGATCCTGCTCGCGTAACTGATCGACCAGCAATTTCAGAGTGCTTTTGACCAGCGGCAACCCTTCGCGACGGTCCATCGAGCCAGACACGTCCACCAGGAACACCAGGTTTGCCGGCGCCAGCTCGGTGACCGCGCGGTCCGATGCCTTGATGCCGATGCGCAGCAATCGGGTATGGGGGTTCCAAGGTGACGGCGCCAACTCAGTGGTCACACCGAAGAGCGAGCCGTCGGTGGGTAAGGCGTAATCGTAGGGGAAGTAATTGACCATTTCCTCCAGCCGCACCGCGCCTTCGGGCGGCAAGCGTCCTTGATTCAGCAAGCGGCGGACATTGGCGTAGGCACCGGTGTCGACATCGGCACTGAAAGTCGACACTGGCGTCTCGGTCACGCGATGAATCGGGTTGTCCGCCAACGCTTGATATTGCTCGCGCGGCTCATCCCGATATCCGGGCGGATAAGCCTCGGACATCGGCGCATTGCTCGCCGCTGGCGACGGACGCACGCTGCGTTTAGCCATCGTGGCATCCGCCATGATCGCCTCGCTGCGCACCCATTCCTCAGTCTTCAGTACGCCGTGGGCCGGTGGTGAAACCGAGGCGGAATCAGGCTTGGACGAAACACCACAACCGGCAATGGCCAGCAGCAACCCGACGACGAAACCCTGGGTGGCCGGGCGGAAGCAATGCAGAGGGACGGACATGGGGGCTGACCTCAGGAGGAAATTGATCCATACATCCTCTGAGACGGGCAGCCCGACCGGTTCGGGTTAAACCGAAGTGAAAAAAACTTCAGCGGTGATAACGCCGCACCACGCTGCTGTTTTTCAACACATGGCCTTTGATCTTTTCCATCAGCTGCGCGCGGCTCAGGCCGGCGGGCAAGGCGTCTGGTGCAAGGTCCAGGGCATAGAGCTGGATGATGTAGTGATGGGAGCTGTCGCCGACCGGTGGGCAAGGACCCACGTAGCCGGTGGTGCCTTTGATGTTGCTGCCGCCCACGCCTTCGAGGGCGGATTTGGCGCCGACACCGGCCGGGATCTGGTGGGTCGTGGCCTTGATGCCATAGTGAATCCAGTGGTCGACGCCCAGGCCTTTCTGGCCGTCCGGGTCGTGCATGACAATGGCGTAGCTCAAGGTGCCCGGCGGACCGGCGTTCCAACTCAGGGCCGGGGATTGGTTCTTGCCGCCGCAACCGCTGGCATCGCTGGCCGCCACCGACGTAAACAGACGGTTATCCGAAACACCGGGAATGCTGAGGGTGAAGCGCTCCTGGGCCTGTGCGGGAAATTGCACGCAAAGGGCGACTGCAACAGCCGCCAGCCAAGGATTCAGGGAGGTCAATCGGGTCATACCGGAGCACCTTGTGCGGGTGGGGCCGTGGTCGGCTTGCAAACTATAGCCGGACCGTTCGTGCCGTGGCAGCGGGAATTTGCTGAACCTCGGGAGAAACTCCGGACTCTTAACTGAAACGTCCGTCTGGAGAGCGATCATGGCCCTGCACCGCGTCGCCCGTTTCGCCGATGTGCCCGAAAACCGTGGCCTGGAAGTTCGGATCGCGGACACCAAAATCGTCCTGCTGCGAGTCGGCGATCAATTGCGCGCCTATCAGGGTGAGTGCCCCCACGCCGGGGCGCCGCTGGCCGAGGGCGCGCTGTGTCATGGGCGCTTGATCTGCCCTTGGCACAAGGCAGCGTACCGGATCGAAGACGGTGCGCTGTGTGAACCGCCATCTCTGGACAGCCTAAAGCGCTACCCGCTCGAGGTCCGCGATGACGAGGTTTGGGTCGACGATCAGCCGCTACCCGATGCCCACACCCCGCCTGCCGACGATGAGCGCACGTTTGTGATCATCGGTGCCGGCGCCGCAGGCACAGCGGGTGCGGCGGCGCTGCGCGAAAAAGGCTTCGGTGGCCGGGTGCTGTTGATCGACCGCGAAACCGACGCCGGCTACGACCGCACGGTGCTGAGCAAATTCGTGATCGCCGGTGAGATGCCGCCGGAAGAAATTCCACCGCTGCGTGATGAAAGCTTCTACCACGAGCAGCGAATCGAGCGAATCAAGGGTGAAGTGGCGAGCCTGGATGCTGCGACCAAAACCCTGCGACTGACTGACGGTCAGTCGCTGACGTATGACGCCGCCCTGCTCGCCACCGGCGGCACACCCAACCCTCTCACACTGCCCGGTGCCGACTTGCCACAGGTCTTCTTGTTGCGCTCCAAGGATCAGGCGCAGCGGATTCTGGCCGCTGCGAAACCTGGCCAGCGGGCAGTGATCATCGGCGACAGTTTCATCGCGCTGGAGTCCGCTTCGGCGCTGCGTGAATACGGTCTGGACGTTACCGTTCTGGCTCGCCACGCCGTGCCTTTCGCCAAGCAGTTCGGCGACACGGTCGGCAAGGCCATTCGTGACCGGCATGCGGCCCACGGCGTGGTGTTTCACACCGACAGCGAAGCCGCGCAGATAGAAGGCACTGACAAGGTCGAAGCGGTGAAACTGGACAATGGTCAACGTTTGCCAGCGGACCTGGTCCTGGTCGGCATTGGCGTCAGCCCGGCAACCGCACCGTTTGCCGATTTGCCTAAAGAGAAAGATCGGTCACTGACGGTCGACGGCGGTATGCGCGTGACCGACGGGCTCTGGGCCGCCGGTGATATCGCAACCTTCCCGCTCAATGGCCAGCCTCAACGGATCGAGCATTGGCGCCTGGCACAGCAACAGGCGCGGATCGCGGCAGCGAACATGCTCGGCGGCGACGAGCATTACCTCGATGTACCGTTTTTCTGGACCTGGCACTTCGGCAAAAACTACGACTACCTTGGCCATGCCGAGGCCTGGGACGAAGTCGAATTCAAGGGCGACCCATACCACCCGCCTTTCATCGGCCTGTTCTGCAAGAATGGTGTGGTGGCAGCCGCTGTAGCCTGCGATGAAGAACGGGCGATGGCGATGCTCGCTGAACGGATGAAACAACCACTGTCGGTGGACGAGGCGTGGCGCTTGATTCGGGATGTTGGCTGACAAGGCAACTTCATTGCCGCGCATTCCCGCGTAGGCGCTGCCGCAGGCTGCGATCTTTTGATCTTTGAAAAGCAAGATCAAAAGATCGCAGCCTGCGGCAACGCCTACATGGGAAATGTGTCAGGCTCAGGCGCGGGTCAACGGCTCTTTGCCTTCGTCATCGTCGGCGGGACGATGGACCACTTTTGGATTTTCCAAAATCTGCAGGGACAGCGGTGGCCGGGTCTCGATAGTGAAGAAGTGGCTGATGACGTTCGTGATATCGCCATCATAGTCGTTGTGAATGGTCATCGAGCCAGGGCTGCGCAATTTATGCAGGCGTTCGCGGGTCAGTTTGAAACTTTTGCTCAAACCCTGATCGTCGACGACCGGGGCCGCCAAACGGCGCTGGGCGAAGCTTTTGCTTTTACGTTGTTGATAACGTGCCCAACCGATCAGGACCAACGCGTTGAACACCGCCACCCATAAATAAATCTGCAGGGTGCCCAGGGCGTCGAATGCTGAAGCTTCAAACCGGGGACCGTCGTGACTGCTGACTAATGGCCACAGACCCATGAACAATAAGTACAGGAGTCCGGCCCAGGCCAGGACGGTGAAAAACGCATCGACCACAATAAGCACAGGCCGCTGCCGGGTTCTGATGATTTTCATTTGATGATCTCCTCTCTATCGGCACCTGGCGGCCGAATGCCGCGATCCGGACTGACCCAGCGCGCACGTTTCTTATGTAGGCGGAACAGCACTTTCGGAAAACTGACCAGCGTGGTGAGCAGACTGACCAACCAGAACACCAGCGGGTACCAGATCACCCAGAACATGGTCTTGCCCAAACCTCGTTCGTAGCGGCGATCGATTAGAATGCTGACGCCGAACTGCATCAGGCAGACCACTGCCAGCAACAAGCCGGTAAACGCCGGTGGCCACAGTCGGTGCACCGCGATGACTTCCGGCAACGCGACGTACAGACCCACCCCCCAGAAAATCATCGACAGCAGGAAAGTGAACGCCCAACCGGTGGACAGGCAGTATTCGAACAGCAACGGCCAGAGGTAACGATGACGGTACTGCCAGATGCCGCGAATGTTCTTGAACAGCACTTCCGCACCGCCCTGAGCCCAGCGCAGACGCTGTTTCCATAGACCCGACAGGGTTTCCGGCATCAGGATCCAGCACAGCGCACGTGGCTCGTAAAAAATGCTCCAGTGATCCAGTTGCAGCTTCCAGCTGATATCGATGTCCTCGGTGATCATGTCCGTGCTCCAGTAGCCGACCCGGTGCAGGGCCGTGCGACGGAAAGCAACGACCACTCCGGAGACGGTAAAGATCCGCCCGAAGACCCGCTGGGTGCGTTTGATCAGACCGATGATCGAGGAGAACTCGCCGACCTGCACCCGGCCGACCAGGGTCGAACGGGTACGGATCCGCGGGTTGCCGGTCACCGCACCGAGGCGCGGGTTGTCGAGCAACGGCGCGACCAGATAAGCCGCGGTATTGGGTGCCAGCAGCGCATCACCATCGATGCACACCAGGTACTCGCTGCGCGCTGCAATGGCGCCCATGCGCAGGGCAACAGCCTTGCCCTGGTTCTCCGCCAGGTGAAGCACTCGCAAACGCGGATCCTGCACGGCCAAGGCGTCGAGTATGGCGCCCGTGTTGTCTTTCGAACCATCGTTGATCGCAATGACCTCGATGTTCGGGTACTGCTGGCCCAGCGCCGCATGAATGGTTTCAGTGACGTTGTCACCTTCGTTGAAGCAAGGGATGAGGATCGAAATCAGCGGCTCGCCGGCCAGTGGTGGCGGCAAGGTGTCTTCTTTCCACGGCCAGTGCCGCTCCCAGTGCAGCCAGAAATAGAGTCCTCCGGCGATCCACAGTCCCGACATGAACAGTGGATAGAAGAACACGAAGTCCATCAGGAATTGTCCGGTGAGTAGAAAGATCAGCCCGAGGGGAATCCCCAGGACGATCGCCAGAACCAGCAGGGCCAAAAGTCTATCCAGCATGTTATGGATTCCACTTGTTGGAGAGCGCGGGCCGTACAGATTTCAGGTCCGGCAGGTTGTCGAGGAAATTGTCGGGGTAGTAGCCAAAACTGGTGACCCCTTGGCGCTGAAGGACTCTCATCCACTCGGCCAATTGTTCGCCGTCGATGTCGGCATCCGTCTCTTTCGTCCAGTCCCGTGCCTGCAATTCGAACACTGTGCGATCAAGCGCGCCGGGGCGAGCCTTGACCGTGGCGACCAGTTTCTCTAGCCAGACTCCGGAATCGTCATAAGACTTTTTCTCCATCAACGGCATGGCCATCGGCGCCGTCCAGTCGTAGGTGACGAGGAAGTCATCAAGGTTCTGCGCGTACCAGGTTTCACTTTCGGGGTTGAGCATCGGCTCGGCGAAAATGTTGCGCGCTGTCTCAACCTGCGGGCCGCGAATGGCGCGAACCTTGGCAGTCAGCTCCTTGGTGAAATCGATCAGGTAGCGGCTTTTGAAACGCGTCCAGCGCTGCAACACGGCAGGATCGGCGCGCAGCGCGGCAATCGAGCCAGGCAGACCGTTGGCGGCATAGACTTTGAGGGCGTCTGGGCCTGCGTCTTCGAAGTCCGACAGCAGCGCGTCATCGTGAAAAAGGATGCCGTTGACCGACGCCATGCGCGCCAGATCTTCGTAGATTTCACCAATGATGCGCCGTACATTCGGATCGAAGGGCGACAAGCGTTTGTACTGGTTCGGATCGACCGACGTCGTGCCGGTTTCCGGGTCCCAGCGCGTCACTCGCGGCAGCTTCGAATCCAGGGCAAAACTCAGCACTGGCATCCAGGCGTAGACTTTGACGTGGGCCCGAGTGCGCAGCTGCCAGGCCACACGGTCAAAAATGTCGGCACTCATCGGCAGGTGACGGTTGGGGAAGTACAGCGAGTGCACCAGGCCATCACCCTTCGGATCGGCGAAGGCCTGCAGGAACACCGTATTGGCGCCCATGTCGGACATGCGCTGGATCAGTTTACCGAGGTTTCTTTCCTGCTGGGCCGGATCCGGGTCGTAGACGTTATCCAGGTCTACGTGCACGACGCGCATCGCATTCTTCGACTGCACCGAGACAACGCTGCTGGCGAAGCGCGTACCTTCCGGGTCAGAAGACACCAGGTAACGCGGGCTGCTCATCAGGGTATCGAGGGTGTCGAGCCCGTCTTCCAGGGTCAACGCCATCTGATAGCCCTCATCAGTGACAATTTGCAGCGTGCTGCCGTCCGCCGCGCCATACGGCCAGACCCAGACTCGCGGTTTTTTACCCGTGACCTTGCGGATTTTCTCCGAGATCGCCACGACGTCAACACGCTGACGGGCCTGGAACTCGGTTTCGGTTTCATAGCGTTTGGCGACGGGATCGTAACGCCGGGTTGTGGCGGCCGGCTCCAGGTTGCCCTGGGGGTTAGCCAGGATACCCTTGTGATTGGCATCGGTGTGCGCAGCGATTTCCACCAGTCCGGACTGGGAAACTTCCCGCACCTGATCCCATGTCAGGAACTCCGAGCGCTTGCGCGGCATGCCGGCGAAATCCACCGATTGGTTCGGTGGTGTGTCAACCCAGGTTCCGACCGGCGCCAGCAATGCATGCCAGTTGTAGGCACGCAGCACCGGCAATACCCGGGTATAGAAGCTCGCATAACCGTCGTCGAAACTGAGCATGACCGCTTTGGACGGCAGCTCGGGCCCTCCTTTGCGTGCCGCCAGGACCTGGTCGATGGAGACCGGGTGGTAGCCGTTCTCTCGCAACCAGGCCAGTTGCTCGATCATGCGCTCGGTGCGCACACCCACCACCGCCTGATCGGGGTCCTTGTCATCGACATCATGATAGGCGATGCCGAGTACATGGTTTTTCGGCCACGGCGTTTCGCTGGCCTCGACCGGACGTTCGGACGGCGGCGAGAACGCGGGGGCCTGCTGGGCACAAGCGCTGATCAACAGCACTCCCAGCAGGAGGAAGAAACGCGACATCAGGGGCATTTTCAAACTCCTCTAGAAGCGGAAAGTCAGGTCGACCAACAAACGCAGATCGGTTTCCCGGTCTCCGTCAAAGGGCCGGTTGATCACGCTCAACATGCCGCCGACCTCCAACACGTCGTTCCAGCTGTAACGCTGGCCGTAGCCCAACAGGCCCATGGCTCCGGTGGAGTGACCTTGCTGGGTGTAAGTACCCGCGCCGGCCTGGAACTGCTGACTCCATCTGTTTTCATAGCGCTGGTAGAGTATGTGATTGACGCTCACCATCGGCAGGACGCTGAGATCGGACTTGGGGTTGTAATACGGCACGTCGCCAGAAAGGGAGTTGTGGCTGGCACCCACTTCCAATCCCAGATCAACTTGCACGCTCGGTGCGCTATAGACGCCTTCGCGCCCGGTGAGCAAGGCTTCGACGCGATTGTTGCCATCGCTGAAGTGGGACGGGCTGACCGCGAATTTCCACTCGCGACTTTCATTGGCCCGCCAGCGAATGAAACCGCTGCCGCCATTGGCCGTGATGTCGCTGTTCAAGGCCCGCAACGGCGTCGCCGTCGCGAAGTATTCCAGGCTGCCGCCGTACTGCCAGTAATCGTTGATGTCATGGGCGAACGCCAGACGCGCACCCTGTTTGGAACCGAAGCCATAGGAGTGGTTGGAGACTTCCAGTTCCAGGGTCATGTCGCGGGTCCGACGTTCGAGCCCGACGCGCTGGAAGCGATGGTGGCCGGTGCCTTCCTCGAAATCGCCGGTGGCATATCCGACACCGCCGAATACACGCCAGTCTTCATCGATGGGCGGGCTGTACAGGGTGGTTTCGATGCCGAAATCACGACTGCCGTTGACCGCGCCAACGTTGTCGTCACCACCGCCATAACTCTTGCCGCCGAAAGCTTCTACACGCATTTCCATCATGTCATGGACCTCACGCTGACGCTGCAGGCGCTGCACCTGACTATTCTCGGGGGAGCGCGCGACCACGTCGTCGGTCAGCGCATCCACCTGCCGCCATTCCTGCAGGTCCGTGGCGGTGTGGGCCTGGGCGATTTCCAGCGAGAGGTTGCGCGGTGCCATGCTCTCGGCTTCCTTGAGCTTGCTCTCGGCAAGCCGCGGCCAGCCCCGGGCCAGATATAGATCGGCCTGAGCCACACGCAGGCTGACGTTGCCCGGCGCCTGCTCGACCAAGGCCTGCAGGCGCTCCTCGCCATGCGGCAGATCGGAACTGTAAGTCCCGGCCTGGGCAGCGAGTTGTTGCGCGTCCATCCATTCGTCGTTGGGGTTGCCTCCGGGCAAGCCTTTGAGCTCGACGCGAGGTCTCTCGGTCTTGGCCAGCTCCTCGGCGACTACGCGAGCCTCGGCGGGCTCGCCACTTTCGAGCAAGGCATAGTAAAGCGCGGTGGTGTCTTGCAAACGGTTACCTGGATCGGCATCCGGCGTGAGCAGGATTTCACGATACATATCGGTGGCGATTTCCGGTTCGCGCCGGTCCAGGTAGGACGCGGCGACCCAACGCCGGGCGTAGGTCGGAACTTCCACACCTTCGGCCTGCAGTTTGTGGTATTCGCTGAGGACCTCGGCGGTGCGCGCGCGGGCCTTGAGGGCACCCATGCGGTCGATGCGCCAGCGGATGACGTCATCGTGAGCCTGCGGATCGGCGGACCAGGTGGAAATCAATTGGTCGTAATCGGCCAGGGCCCGATCAGCGATCACATAACGCTCTGATTCGCTGCGGGTAGGCATTTCAGCCAGGCGCACACGTTCTGCGGCCAAGTCACCTTCGAGGTGACGAGTCGTGACCGGATCAATCAACCCAGGTCGCTGACGGGCCAGGCGCAAGGCCGGTTCCGGCAAATGAGCACGTTGCAACGCACCCACATACTCCTTGGCGACTTCTGGCTTGTTACCGGCACGGACAAAGGCCTGATCGTATTGGAACAACGAGTCGTACTCTTTACCGGCACGATTCAAGGCGTAGCCCAGGGCCATTCGGCGGGAGACGTCATCGGGTTGGGCAGCCACCAGCGCTTTAGCGCGCGTTACCGCGTCGTCGGGTTTGTTGGAGTCGGCCTGGGTCAGTGCCAGCCCCAGCTGCAATTCCTGGTTGTCCGGTTCGAGGGCCAGGGCCTTGTTGTAGACCCGGGTCGCATCGTCCCAGCGCTTCTGGTTGCGGTAAGCCCGCGCAGTGGCGGTCAGGGCCGGAACCGGCAGGTCCAGATTGCGCCCCTGGGTTTCATAAACCTTGATCACTTCGGCGTCCAGGCCGGCCCAACTGGCGATCTGCAAGTGATCGCTGATCTGGTTGGTAGTGGCCTGGCCCGGCGGCACCTGACGCAACGCAGTCAGCGCGGGCGTGTAGTGACCGGCTCGGGCATCGAGCACCATTTCGTCGTAAGGGGTATTGGCAAACGCTAACATCGGCCAGATCAACTGGCTGTACAACGCGACGCGAAACAGGGGTCGCATACCACGTTGAACAAAAGGGGCAACAATACTCGGCATACGTCAGCATCCTTACATGGCCAGCCGGGCCGCAATGCCCTCTTTGCCCTTCGTAACGGAAAGCTGGTCCAAGGTGACCCAGCCAAACTTTATTGAGGGCAGTCTTGCATGCGAGCTCGCTGGGTAATTGGGAACACAATAATTGTTCAGATTCGTGACACAGCAGGCGTCGTTCCTCGTCCCGTCTTAAACGCCGGACAGCAAAACGCCCGACGTCTGCGTAGTGCAGAGGCCGGGCGTTCGGTGTGTAAGCCCCGGTTTTACTGGATGGAGCCAGTACCCCCAAGTTTACTCATCACGAAGCCGGCAAACTCTTCGACGGTCATTTTCTGCCCGTTGAACTCCACCTGGTTGTTAGCGTAGTGCAGTTTGGTGACGATGCTACTGCCTTCGAGTTTTGCGAGCTGGGTACCGACCGCCATGCTGCCGAACATGTCGGCGGTGGCGGTGGCCTGGTCGGCAATGAGTTTGGCGTCGGTCTGACCGTCGATTTGCCCCTGGACGCTAAGCAAATCAACGAGCATGGGCTTGGACACCTGCAGATTGAAGTCCAGCAGGGCGATCAGTTGTCGGGTCAGTTGATCCGGTGGCAAGTCCATGGACTTTGGCTTGGTCAGGTCGAGCACCAGATTGGCGCGGCTTTCACCGTTGGTGGTGTGGAACGACAGATTCTCCAGGGCAACTTGCGGACCGGCGGCCAGCAGTTTCTCCAGGCCGGCTTTGACCTGGGCCTCTTCGGCCGGGGTCAGGACCAGTTCCGGCACGGGCTGACCGGCGGCAGCGGCCTCGGCGGCGGCTTTCTCGTAAGGTTGCAGTTTGGTCTGGTAAATCTGCACCAGCGACAGGGTCGCCGGGATGTCGAGGTTCTTCAGGCTCATGGCCATTTGCGCAGAGCCGACCGTCTGGCCGTTGAAGGACACTTCGCCAACCTTGTAATCGGCACGCCCTGAAGCGCTGGTGCCCGATTCCTCGGTCTTGTTCTTCATTTCAAATTTCTTCAAACCCAGTATCGACTGCCTGGCGCCGAAGGTGGTTTTACTGTCGGTCAGCTCAAGGGTGTTCTCGCCGGTGTAGTAGCCGTAGGTGCTTTTTTCCAGGTTGCTGGCCAGGGTCAGGCCGTTCAGTTCAACCTTCACCGGCGTCTGATCTTCAGCCACTGTGGACAGCGTCAGGCTGTTCATGTAGCCGTTGGCCTTGACCTTCTGCGCCTGGGCGCTGGCAGCGACGTCGAGGTTGAGGCCGGAAAAACTCAGGTTGGACTTGCCATCCAGCGCCATGTCCAGCGGCAGCATTTGCAAGGTGCCACTGGTGGAATTGTCGTAGCCGATGTTAACCACGCCCGTGAGCGGCGATTTGTCCTTGGCAGCGACGAACCATTTTTCGGTGGCCGGGGTCCTTTCCAGCTCGTAATGACTGGTGGCCATGACCGGAAGCCACTTCAGCGACACCAGGCGCGAAAACGGCAGCGGACCATGTTCAATGTGATCGACGAATAATAGTTCTGCCGGTGCTTCGCCGAACATCTCGCCTTCGCCCTTGAGGCGATAGTGCGCGGTGCTGCTGAATACATTGCGCTCCAGCGACACCAGCTCCAGGGACGCCGTGCCGTTGGAACCCACCAGCGCAGCCTGCAATTCCTTGTTGGCGTCGGCGATCGAAGTGTTGAGCACGCCTTCGAGCTTGGTACCGGTGTACCAGGCACCGCCGGCACTGATTGCACCGATGGCGACGACAATTCCCAGAAGCACGCCTGCTGATTTATTCATGAATTACCCAGTCAATGTCCGTTGTTGAAGGTGTGGTCGTCTTCCCTGAACCCTTGATGGGTTACGGCTCGACTCCGCTAAAAGTGGGGTGGAGATTAGCATCAGGCGCACTGGGCGACCCAATGATTAAAGGTGAAAGAGTGTCTATGGACCGTATGCCACGGTCGAGGGTTTCGGCGAACATGAAATCGCCTTCGCGGGCAAGCCT
>DQGF01000106.1:0-11180 GCA_003525045.1 Pseudomonas sp.
ATCGCGATCAACAAATGGGATGGCATGACCCCAAGCGAGCGCGACTTCGTCAAGGTCGAGCTGCAGCGTCGGTTGTTCTTCGTCGACTACGCCGACATCCACTTTATCTCGGCGCTGCACGGCACCGGCGTGGGTAACCTCTACGCATCGGTACAGAACTCGTTCAAGTCTGCGGTCACCCGCTGGCCAACCAACCGCCTGACCACGATTCTGGAAGATGCGGTCGGTGAGCACGCGCCACCGATGGTCAACAACCGTCGGATCAAGCTGCGTTATGCCCACTTGGGTGGCGCGAACCCGCCGATCATCGTGATCCACGGTAACCAGATCGAGAAGGTGCCGAAGTCGTACGTCCGTTACCTGGAAAACACTTACCGTCGTGTCTTGAAGCTGGTCGGTACGCCGATCCGCATCGAGTTCAAGGGCGGCGAGAACCCGTACGAAGGTAACAAGAACTCGCTCACCGACCGTCAGGTCAACAAGAAGCGCCGCATGATGTCGCACCACAAAAAGGCCGACAAGAAGCGTCGCGATAAGCGATAAAAGCAGCTGCAAGCTTCAAGCTTCAAGCTTCAAGCTTCAAGTCAAAGCGAAAAGGGTCCTTTCCAGGGCCCTTTTTTGCATCTGGAGGTTTGACGCTTGACCACTTGCAGCTTGCAGCTAGAAACTTGCAGCTCACCTGCAGGGGCCCACCGATGATCACCAGTAAGCTGCCGAATGTCGGCATCACTATTTTCACGCAGATGTCTCAGCTCGCTGCGCAAACCGGGGCGTTGAACCTGTCCCAGGGTTTCCCCGATTTCGACGGCCCCCAGGCCCTGCGCGACGCGGTCGGCCGGCATATCGCCAGTGGCCACAACCAGTATTCACCGATGACCGGCCTGCCGGTGTTGCGTCAGCAGATTGCGGCGAAGATCGCCCGCAGCTACGGCGTTAACGTCGATGCCGACGATGAAGTAACGGTCACTCCCGGTGCGACCCAGGCGATTTTCTGTGCCATTCAGGCGGTTATCCACAGCGGCGACGAAGTGATCGTGTTCGATCCCGCCTACGACAGCTATGAGCCTTCGGTGGAACTGGCCGGTGGTCGTTGCGTGCATGTGCAGCTGGGCCTGGATGATTTCTCCATCGACTTCCAGAAACTCGCCGAAGCGCTGAGCCCGCGCACGCGGATGATCATCCTCAATACCCCGCACAACCCGAGCGGTGCATTGATCAGCCGTGCCGAACTGGATCAGCTGGCGGCGTTGATCCGTGATCGCGACATCTATGTAGTGTGCGACGAGGTCTACGAGCACCTGGTGTTCGATGGTGTGCCGCACGTCAGCGTACTGGCCCACGAAGAACTGTATCAGCGCGCATTCGTGGTCAGCTCCTTCGGCAAGACCTATCACGTCACCGGCTGGAAAACCGGTTACGTGGTGGCACCGCCGGCCCTTACCGCCGAGCTGCGCAAGGTGCACCAGTACGTCAGTTTCTGCGGCGTAACGCCGTTGCAATACGCCTTGGCCGACTACATGGCCGAGCACCCGGAACACGTGGAAGAATTGCCGGCCTTCTATCAGGCCAAGCGCGATTTGTTCTGCGATCTGCTGTCGCCATCGCGCTTGAGCTTCACCCGGGTGGCCGGCACTTATTTCCAGTTGGTCGATTACTCGCAGATCCGTCCGGACCTCAATGACGTCGAGATGGCATTGTGGATGACCCGCGAACATGGCGTGGCGAGCATCCCGATCTCGGTGTTCTACCAGACTCCACCCGAAGGCCAGCGCCTGGTGCGCCTGTGCTTCGCCAAACGCGAGGAGACGCTGCGTGAAGCAGCGGAAAAATTATGCGTGATCTGAGTGCACTACCCAATCTGAACATCGCGCTGATCCAGACCACCCTGGCCTGGCACGACCGCCAGGCCAACCTGGAGCATTTCGAGCAGTTGCTGGAACAGGCCCGCGGGGCTGACTTGATCATCCTGCCGGAGATGTTCACCACCGGTTTCTCCATGGAATCGGAAGCCCTCGCCGAGCCTGAGAATGGTCCCACCAGCAAATGGTTGCGCGTCCAGGCGGCGAAACTCGACGCGGTGATCACCGGCAGCGTGATCATCCAGGCCGCCGACGGCAGTCATCGCAATCGCCTGTTGTGGGCGCGACCGGATGGGGGGGTGTTGCTTTACGACAAGCGCCATCTGTTCCGCATGGCCGGTGAGCACAATCATTACACCCCCGGTGAGCGCCAGGTGCAGTTCGAGCTCAAGGGTTGGCGTGTACGGCCGCTGATTTGTTACGACCTGCGTTTCCCGGTGTGGAGCCGCGATGCCCAGGACACCGACCTGTTGCTGTACACCGCCAACTGGCCGGGTGCACGGCGTCAGCACTGGAACCGGTTGCTGCCGGCACGGGCGATTGAAAACCTGTGCTATGTGGCGGCGGTGAATCGTATCGGGACTGATGGCAAAGGCTTCGCCTATACCGGTGACAGTCAGGTGCTGGATTTCCAGGGGGAGACGTTGCTCAGTGCGGGGGAGGCTGATGGGGTGTTTCAGGTGGTTCTGAGCGCTACGGATCTGGCGGCTTACCGGACGCGCTTTCCGGCGAATCTGGATGCCGATACCTTCGAGTTCACTTGAGATTTGGGTTGCCTGAACCGACGCCTTCGCGAGCAAGCCCGCTCCCACATTTGATCGATGTGAACACAGATTTTGTGTACACCAAAAATCCACTGTGGGAGCGGGCTTGCTCGCGAAGGGGCCATAACAGACAACACAAAAACCACAGGCAAACAAAAAGGCCCCAAGGTTCTCACCCCGGGGCCTTTTGCATTTCAGCGAACGCTTACGCTGCTTTTGCTTCCGGCTGGCTCAGGGAGCGGTTCAGCGCACTGAACAGGGCCTTGAAGCTGGCAGTGGTGATGTTTTCATCGATCCCCACGCCGTGCACCGCACGTTCACCATTCACCCGCAGCTCGATGTAGGCCGCCGCCTTGGCATTGGTGCCCGCGCCGATGGCGTGTTCGTTGTAGTCCATGATTTCCACCGGAATCGGCAGACCGGCCACCAAAGCTTCCAGGGCGCCATTGCCCTTGCCGCGCCAGTGCAGGTTGGTTTCGCCCTGGCCTTTGCTGGCGACTTCCACTTCGACGGCGCTGTTGCCGTTTTCTTCCTGCAGGCGATGGCTGACCAGCGCGTACGGAGTATTGGCCTGCAAGTACTCGCTGTGCAGCAGCGCGTGGATTTGCTTAGCGGTCATTTCGAGACCCAGGCGATCTGTCTCGCGCTGTACCACCTGACTGAACTCGATCTGCATGCGACGCGGCAGGCTGATGCCGTATTCCTGCTCCAGCAGGTAAGCGATACCGCCCTTGCCCGACTGGCTGTTGACACGGATCACCGCCTCGTAGCTGCGGCCGATGTCGGCCGGGTCGATCGGCAGGTACGGCACTTCCCACAGGGCGTCCGGTTTCTGCTGGGCGAAGCCCTTGCGGATCGCATCCTGGTGCGAGCCGGAGAACGCGGTGTGAACCAGGTCGCCGACGTATGGGTGACGTGGGTGCACCGGGATCTGGTTGCATTCTTCGACGACTTTGCGCACACCGTCGATGTCCGAGAAGTCCAACTCTGGGTGGACGCCCTGGGTGTAAAGGTTCAAGGCCACGGTCACCAGGTCGACGTTACCGGTGCGCTCGCCGTTGCCGAACAGGCAGCCTTCGACACGATCGGCACCGGCCATCAGGCCCAGTTCGGTAGCGGCAACACCAGTGCCACGGTCGTTGTGGGTGTGCAGGCTGATGATCACGCTGTCACGACGGTTGATGTGACGGCCGAACCATTCGATCTGGTCGGCATAAATGTTCGGGGTCGCGCATTCGACGGTGGCCGGCAGGTTGAGGATCATCTTGTGCTCGGGCGTCGGGTTCCAGACTTCGATCACCGCGTCGCAGACTTCCTTGGCGAATTCCAGTTCGGTCGCGCTGAAGGTTTCCGGCGAGTATTGGAAGGTCCACTCGGTGTTTGGCTGCTGGGCGGCGTATTTGACGAACAGCTTGGCCGCGCTCACCGCGATTTCCTTGATCCCGTCCTTATCCTGGTTGAAGACAATGCGGCGGAAGGAAGGGGAGGTCGCGTTGTACAGGTGAACGATGGCTTTTTTCGCGCCGCGCAGGGATTCGAAAGTACGCTCGATCAAATCTTCACGGCCCTGGGTCAGCACCTGAATGGTGGTGTCGTCCGGGATGTGGTTGCCTTCAATCAGGGTACGCACGAAGTCGAAGTCGGTTTGCGAAGCCGCCGGGAACGAGGCTTCGATTTCTTTCACGCCCACCGACACCAGGGTTTTCCAGAAGCGCAGCTTCTTGACCGCGTCCATTGGCTCGATCAGCGACTGGTTGCCGTCACGCAGGTCCGAACTGCACCAGATCGGCGCGGCAGTGATGGTCTTCGACGGCCAGGTACGGTCCGGGATGTCGATGGTCGGGAACGCGCGGTATTTCGAAGACGGGTCTTTGAGCATGCTCATCGGGAAATCCTTATTGTGTGGGCCGAAAAGAGGCGGCCTGCCGGTGGGTCAAATGTTCTTGGGGAAAAGCGTAAGACGAGGCACTACGATTCAGCCCGGCAGTCGTGCACTGACAAGGCACAGGCTGCGGTGCTGGCGAAGCTGAATGAGGGTGTGAGAGGTTTTCATGCCTTCAACCCTAACCGCGGGGATGAAGGATGGCAAGCAGTCGAAAAAAATTGAGAGGAATACTCGGAAAGTTGTTTTTATCGAGATTTTATTGCGTTTAATGGTAGCGATCGTTCCTATGTTTGCGTGAGGTTTGAACGATGCGCAATTGAAAGTTGTCGGCTGCGTCTCAGTCGGTGCAGCTATTCTTAAAGCCTCAACCAGGCGACTGGAGAAGCAGGAGTCGACGATGAACGAGTCTGATTGGAAGCTTTATAGCGCACTGCGTCCGTTGGCCCATGAGCGGATGTGTATACGGATCATGGAGGAGGTCGAGCGTACGGTGCTGGATAAAAGCCTGGCGCCTTATGAACGTATTGAAGCCAGTGAGGAGAGGCTGAAGGCCGGTCAGCAGGAGTTGTACTGGGCGTTTGGTGTTTTCAGTCACTCACGCAGTGAGGCGCCTGCTCATTTGCTGGGGCTGTGCACTCACGAACTGATCACTTCTGAAGAGTTGGCTGGTTTTTCGGGGGAAACCCGGGCCTGGATCAAGGAGTGTCTGGCGCACAGGGAGGTCCATGGGATTGAGGATCTGGAGGCGGAATAAGCGGCGCCCTGGATATCGCCTTCGCGGGCAAGCCTCGCTCCTACGGTTTTGGGGTACAAAAAGATGTAACTCGCCGAAAACCTGTAGGAGCGAGGCTTGCCCGCGAAGAGGCCCTCAGCCTCACAATCATTTAAGGCTGAAACGCCCCGATAAAAATCGCCGGATCCACCCGCGCATCATTAAGACTGACATTCCAGTGCATATGCGGCCCGGTCGCACGCCCGGTCGAACCGACTTTCCCGACCACCCCACCACGAGCCAATTGCTGACCAACCTTCACATCAATCTTCGACATGTGGCAGAACATGCTGATAAAGCCCTGACCATGGTCGACAAACACCGTGTTGCCATTGAAGAAGTAGTTACCGATCAAAATCACCTTGCCCGCCGCTGGAGTTTTGATCGGCGTTCCCGCCGGCACCGCGAAATCCAGGCCCGCATGAGGATTGCGCTCCTCACCATTAAAGAAGCGGCGTACACCGAACTTGCTCGACAGCGGCCCACTGACCGGTTTGTCCAGCAACAGGTTGCTCGGGGTATTCGGGCTGAAGCTGCGGTAGGCCTGGATCTGCTCGGCCAGCTCGCCCTCGATACGCTTGAGACTTTCCGGGTCCGGATTGACCTGCTGCTTGTTCTTCAGGGTGATGCGCTGTTCCGGATATTGCTTGTTGCCGACGGTGAAACTCAGATCACGCCCGCCACTGCTGACTTGCTGCCTACCCGGCTTGACCGTCAACGGCACACCGACAATCGCCAGCCAATTGTTCTGTTCCTTGACCACCAGCACCGGCTTGCCTTGATAACTGGCTTTCGGTGCCTGGGCGGAAGTACCCAGATCCACCACCGCCACGCCACCCGGCACCGGTTTGTTCAGCAGGCGGGTGATGTAACTGTCGGCGTGGGCGTTGAAAGTCAGGCAGAGCAACAGCAGTGATGCAAGAAAGCGCGGCATGGATCAATCCAGTAAAGAGAGGGTGACAGGCGTCAGGTGATTATCTTCGACCCGGACTTGCAGCTCGCCTTCGCCCAGTTTGGCTTTGAGGCGCTGGCCGGTGTGAGTCTGCGCGGCGCTGCGGATTGCGTTGCCGCGTTCATCTAGCAGAATGCTGTAGCCACGGCTGAGAGTCGCCAGGGGGCTGACCACATGCAGCGTCTGCATCTGGCTCTGCAGTTGCAGGCGGCGGCCCTTGAGGCCTTCGCGCATGGCCCGGGGCAGGCGTTCGGCGAAGCTGTCGAGGCGCTGACGGAGCATCGCCAACTGCCGACCCGGGTGTTGCCCGGCAAGGCGGGTTTCCAGGCGGATCAAGCGTTCGCGACGGGTATTAAGGCTGCGCTCGAAAGCGCGGCGCAGGCGCATGTCCAGATCATCCAGGCGCTGCGCTTGCTGACGCAGTCGTTCGCCGGGATGACGCAGGCGGCGGGACATGCCTTCCAGGCGCAGGCGATCACGCATCAAACGGTCGCGAATACGCATCACCAGCCGGCGGTGCAGGCTCTCGACTCGACGCACCAGGTCGCTGGAATCCGGCGCGAGCAGTTCGGCGGCAGCGGAAGGCGTCGGGGCCCGAACGTCGGCCACGAAGTCGCTGATCGACACGTCGGTTTCATGGCCGACCGCGCTGACAATCGGCGTCACACAAGCGTCGACGGCGCGGGCCACGGCCTCTTCGTTGAAACACCAGAGGTCTTCCAGCGAGCCGCCGCCACGGGCCAGGATCAGTGCGTCGAAGCCACGGGCGTCCGCCAGTTTCAGCGCGCGGACAATCTGCGCGGTGGCTTCGCGACCTTGTACGGCCGTGGGGATCAGCGTCAGCTGTACCTGCGGGGCACGGCGGCGGAACACGCTGATGATGTCGCGGATCACCGCGCCGGTGGGCGAACTGATGATGCCGATGCGTTGCGGATGCGCGGGCAGCGGCACTTTGCGCTCGGCACTGAACAGACCTTCGGCGCTGAGTTTTTCTTTCAGCGCATCGAACGCCAGACGCAGTGCGCCGTCACCGGCCGGCTCCACGGTATCGAGGATCAGCTGATAGTCGCCGCGGCCCTCGAACAGCGAAACCTTGCCGCGCACCTTCACCGCCAGGCCATCCTTCAACGCTTGGCGCACCCGCGCTGCGTTCTGTCGAAACAGTGCGCAACGCACCTGGGCGCCGCTGTCCTTGAGGGTGAAATACACGTGGCCGGACGCCGGACGGGCGAGGTTGGAGATTTCGCCTTCGACCCAGATATTGCTGAACACGTCTTCAAGCAACACCCGCGCGCGGCCGTTGAGCTGGCTGACAGTCAGGACTTCCCGGTCCAGGCCGAGTCTTGCAAAGGGATCTTTAATCATGGGGCGCAGTTTAAAGGCATTCGGCGCTGAATCTCCATGAGTCAACGCAAATCCCCTGTGGGGATGTTTTTTTGTGGGAGCGAGACCGGCTTGCCGGCGAATGCGGTGTGTCTGCCACATTAACGTTGAAAGTAAATCCGTATTCGCGAGCAGGCTCGCTCCCACAGGGGTTAAAGTCGTCGGCGGGATTCAAGGAAGACTCGCAAATGAATGTACTTGAGCTGTTACACCAATGGCCATTCGGCGCAACGGACTGGCTGGTGATCGGTTTGGGCATCGCCCTGGCCTATATCGTGTTCGGCATTGCCGGGTTCGGCACCGCCTTGGTAGCGGGGCCGATTCTGATCCTGTTCATGCCGCTGTCGAAGATTGTCCCGCTGTTGGTGCTGCTGGATTTCATCGCGGCGTTTGGCAATCTGCTGCCCTCGAGGCGGGATGTGGCTAAACCCGAGTTGCTGCGACTGCTGCCTTGCATGGCGGTGGGCTGCACCTTGGGGGTGATCTTTCTGCTGAACCTCAAATCCGATCTGTTGCTGCTGTTGATGGGGCTGTTTATCAGTGCCTATGCGATTTACAGCCTGTGGGTCAAAACCCGTCCGGAACAATTGTCCGCCGCCTGGGCGGTGCCAATGGGTACGGTGGGCGGGATGTTCGGGGCGTTGTTTGGCAGTGGCGGCTTTTTATATGCGATCTATTTGAATAGCCGGTTGCCCAAGGAAGCGGCGAGGGCGACGCAGAGTGCGCTGATCAGTTGCAGCACAGTGGTGCGGTTGAGCCTGTTTGCTGTCGCGGGTGTGTATGCCGAGCTACCCTTGTTGGTATTGGCGCTGTGTTTGTTGCCGGCCATGGCGTTGGGGCTGTGGATTGGTCGGCGGTTGACCATGAAATTGTCCCGCGAGGCGTTTGTGCGGCTGGTGACCTGGCTGGTGCTGGTCAGCGGGATTGCCTTGATCGGGCGTTATTTGAGTACTTGACCGGATTTCGTCAGGGATTAAGCTGCCGGCCGTTCTGACGCCTTCGCGGGCAAGCCTCGCTCCTACAGGGATTGGTGTCGTCGACGACATCAATCCTGTAGGAGCGAGGCTTGCCCGCGAAAGCCTCATCCGACGCGCCGCAGAAACATCCATTTGACGCAGTAGGCTTGCACCATGAACTCTCAAAGCATCATCGTCCCGAAAATTTCCACGCTGCCGGTACACGAACCCCGGGCCCGGGCGGTCGTGCGTTGGCTGGTGCGCAAGAACATCGTCAAGGAAGAGCTGACCACCTGTGGCCGCACCGGCAACCGCATGGCCCACGCCATCGCCGACGGTGCCCGCGCGGTGGTGTTGCATCCGCAAGCCCTGCCATTCGGTGAACCGGTCAATGGCCTGGAGATCATCACCAAGCGCTGCATCTACACCCCGGCAAAGGGATTCCTCGAAGAAGCCGGCTGCGCCGAGTGCCGCAAGGAAGTCGGCGAAGCGCTGTTCGAAAGCCTGGAAGAGTGGATGCCGGGGCGCACCGATAACTTCACTTGCCCCGAGTGCGGGCATGAAGACGACATCAACGGCTTTCTGTTCCTGCAGGAATGCGGCTTTTCCAACCTGGGATTCATCTTTAATAATTGGGCCGAGGCCGGGTTCAAGCAAAGCTTTATCGACGAGTTCGCCGACTGGCTTGACCAGCCCGTGAGCTGGGTCAAGGTCGAACTGTAGGAGCGAGCGGTGCGGCGATCCGACTTGCACGCGAAGGCACCGACTCGGTGTATCTGATGTACCGCAGCGATGCCTTCGCGGGCAAGCCTCGCTCCTACGGGATTTTTGTCGCAAATGCCCCGCCGATCACTGCATCGATAATAGACAGAGTTTTACATTGAACCCGAGGGGGTGTCTGACTATAATGGCGCGCTTCCATTTTCCCGCTCGGGAGCCCCCGCGATGCTGCGTATCAGCCAAGAAGCTCTGACATTCGACGACATTCTCCTAGTGCCTGGTTATTCCGAGGTGCTTCCTAACGAAGTCAGTCTCAAGACCCGCCTAACCCGTGGCATCGAGCTGAATATTCCTCTGGTTTCTGCCGCCATGGACACCGTCACTGAAGCCCGTCTGGCAATTGCCATGGCTCAGGAAGGTGGCATCGGCATCATCCACAAGAACATGACCATCGAGCAGCAAGCTGCCGAAGTGCGCAAGGTCAAGCGTTACGAAGCCGGCGTGGTCAAGGACCCGATCACCATCGAGGCTGACGCCACGGTTCGTGAATTGTTCGACCTGACCCGCCAGCACAACATCTCCGGCGTTCCGGTTTTGCACAATGGCGACCTGGTCGGCATCGTCACTTCCCGTGACGTGCGTTTCGAAAACCGTCTGGAAGCCACTGTCCGCGAAGTGATGACGCCTAAAGAGCGTCTGGTCACGGTCAAGGAAGGCGCCGACAAGAACGACGTTCGCGAGCTGTTGCACAAGCACCGCATCGAACGCGTCCTGATCGTCGACGACAAATTTGCCCTCAAAGGCATGATGACCGTCAACGACATCGAAAAAGCCAAGGCTTACCCGCTGGCCAGCAAGGACGATCAAGGTCGTCTGCGCGTTGGCGCTGCAGTTGGTACCGGTAAAGACACCGGTGACCGCGTAGCCGCCCTGGTCAATGCCGGCGTTGACGTGGTGGTGGTCGACACCGCACACGGTCACTCCAAAGGCGTGATCGACCGCGTTCGCTGGGTCAAACAGAACTTCCCTGAAGTGCAGGTCATCGGCGGCAACATCGCCACCGGCGCTGCCGCCAAGGCCTTGGCCGAAGCTGGCGCCGATGCGGTCAAGGTCGGTATCGGCCCGGGCTCGATCTGCACCACCCGTATCGTCGCCGGTGTCGGCGTCCCGCAAATCAGTGCCATCGCCAACGTCGCCGCTGCCCTTGAAGGCACAGGCGTTCCGTTGATCGCCGACGGCGGCATCCGTTTCTCCGGTGACCTGTCCAAGGCCATCGTGGCCGGTGCTTCCTGCGTGATGATGGGCTCGATGTTCGCCGGTACCGAAGAAGCGCCAGGCGAGATCGAACTGTTCCAGGGTCGTTCGTACAAGGCTTACCGCGGCATGGGTTCGCTGGGCGCCATGTCCCAGGCTCAAGGTTCCTCCGACCGTTACTTCCAGGACTCCTCCGCGGGTGCCGAGAAGCTCGTTCCGGAAGGCATCGAAGGGCGTGTTCCGTACAAGGGCAGCCTGAGCGCCATCATCCATCAACTGATGGGCGGCCTGCGTTCCTCGATGGGCTACACCGGCAGTGCCGACATCGAAGAAATGCGCACCAAGCCTGAGTTCGTGCGGATCACCGGCGCTGGTATGGCCGAGTCCCACGTCCACGACGTACAGATCACCAAAGAAGCGCCAAACTATCGGGTCGGCTGACGCCGACAGCTATAAGCCACAAGCTAAGAGCTGCAAGCGGTACTGCGTTTACGCAGCTACCGCGCAGCTTCCGACTACTTGCAGCTTGCAGCTTGAAGCTTGCAACTGCTTTTTGAGTTTTTTCCCATGTCCCTCGACATTCACGCTCACCGTATCCTGATCCTCGATTTCGGTTCCCAGTACACCCAGCTGAT
>DQGF01000106.1:11500-13645 GCA_003525045.1 Pseudomonas sp.
GCCCGCCGCGTGCGTGAAATCGGCGTGTACTGCGAACTGCATCCGTTCGACATGGACGACGAAGCGATCCGCGAATTCGCACCGAAGGGGATCATCCTCGCCGGCGGCCCCGAGTCCGTACACGTCGCTGACAGCCCGCGCGCACCGCAAGCCGTCTGGGACCTGGGCGTCCCGGTCTTCGGTATCTGCTACGGCATGCAGACCATGGCTGAACAGCTGGGTGGCAAGGTTGAAGGTTCCGAGCTGCGTGAGTTCGGATACGCCCGTGTCGACGTGGTCGGCAAGAGCCGCCTGCTCGACGGCATCGAAGACCACATCGACGCCGATGGCCTGTTCGGCCTCGACGTGTGGATGAGCCACGGTGACAAAGTCACCAAGATGCCGCAGGAATTCCACATTCTGGCCAGCACCCCGAGCTGCCCGATCGCCGGCATGTTCGACGACGCTCGCGGCTACTACGGCGTGCAGTTCCACCCGGAAGTGACCCACACCAAACAGGGCGGTCGCATCCTGTCGCGCTTCATCCTCGAGATCTGCGGCTGCGAAGCCCTGTGGACGCCTTCGAAGATTGCCGAAGACGCCATCGCCAACATTCGCGCCCAGGTCGGCACCGACAACGTACTGCTCGGCTTGTCCGGCGGTGTGGATTCCTCGGTAGTTGCCGCGCTGCTGCACAAAGCCATCGGCGACCAGTTGACCTGCGTCTTTGTCGACAACGGCCTGCTGCGTCTGCACGAAGGTGAGCAAGTGATGGCCATGTTCGCCGAGAACATGGGCGTCAAGGTGATCCGCGCCAATGCCGAAGACCAGTTCCTCGACAACCTGGCAGGCGAAAGCGACCCAGAGAAAAAGCGCAAGATCATCGGCCGCACCTTCATCGACGTCTTCGATGCCCAGTCCAACAAACTGGACAACATCAAGTACCTCGCCCAGGGCACCATCTACCCGGACGTGATCGAGTCGGCTGGCGCCAAAAGCGGCAAGGCTCACGTGATCAAGTCGCACCACAACGTGGGTGGCCTGCCGGAAGAAATGAACCTCAAGCTGGTTGAACCCCTGCGCGAGCTGTTCAAGGACGAAGTCCGTCGTCTGGGCCTGGAACTCGGCCTGCCGTACGACATGGTCTACCGTCACCCGTTCCCGGGCCCGGGCCTGGGCGTGCGGATCCTCGGCGAAGTGAAGAAGGAATACGCCGACCTGCTGCGTCGCGCCGACCACATCTTCATCGAAGAACTGCGCAAGGCCGACTGGTACCACAAGGTCAGCCAGGCCTTCGTGGTGTTCCAGCCGGTGAAATCGGTTGGCGTGGTTGGCGATGGCCGACGTTACGCCTGGGTAGTCGCCCTGCGTGCGGTGGAAACCATCGACTTCATGACCGCGCGTTGGGCACACCTGCCTTACGAACTGCTGGAAACCGTCAGCGGCCGGATCATCAATGAAATCGAAGGCATCTCCCGCGTCACTTACGACGTGTCGAGCAAGCCGCCAGCGACGATCGAGTGGGAGTGATCCCGCGCTGACGCTCCGGTAAACAGGGCGTTAACCGATAAACCAAACCCCGGCTCAGGTCGGGGTTTTGTTTTTTTCGGTCAGGCAAAAACGCACGAGGCAGAACGGGTTATGTGTGAGGAGAAAAAACCTTGGCGATACCCGGAAAGACATGAGCCCGCCCCATTCTCAGCCTCATCTGTACTCTCTTTGAGACAATTTTCCAGACCTGTCCGGCTGTCTTCGCAGCTCAAGTGGTGCTGGTAAAATTCTCTTGATGGTTGTCAGTTGACAACTTATAAAATGCTGTGGAGACTGGAGGCTATGGATGGCTCGTGCATCTCACCCAAAAAAAGACATCGAAATGGCCCTGCGTCACGCCGAAGAGCGAGGCTGGCGGATAGAAGTCGGCGGTAGTCACGCCTGGGGAAAGATCTACTGCCCTTTCAGGCATGACCTCTGTCGCTGTGGCGAATTCTGTATCACCAGTGTGTGCAGCACGCCGAAGAATCCTTTCAACCATGCGAGGGCTCTGCGGCGAGTGGTCGATAACTGTACGACGCAGCAGGTGATTGATGGGAAGCCGGCACCTCGACTCAAGGAGTAATTCAATGGACTACATTTTCACACTCAAGTATCAACTCGCGCAGTGCGATA
>DQGF01000106.1:13937-16890 GCA_003525045.1 Pseudomonas sp.
TCAACTCGCGCAGTGCGATAGCGATCCTGATGTATTGGTCGAACGCCTATACGCCGAAGGATGCGATGACGCGTTGGTCGGTGTCGGATTGCCCGGCCGGCTGGCATTGGAGTTCACCCGCGAGGCCGAGACTGCCGAAGCGGCGTTGTTGAGCGCGCTGATGGACGTCAAGCGCATCATTCCTGATGCTCGTCTGGTGGAGGTAGCACCGGACTTCGTCGGTCTCACGGACATAGCCGACATCGTCGGCGTTTCGCGACAGAACATGCGCAAACTGATGCTCACTCATGGCAGCAGCTTCCCGTTGGCCGTGCATGAAGGCAAGACATCGGTCTGGCACCTGGCTGAGGTATTGAGCTGGCTGGATGCCAAGGGCGGCTACAACCTTGAACAACCGGTGATCGACGTCGCCCGGATCGCGCAAAGCGTCAATCTCGTCAAAGAATCGCGCCGGGTTGTCGCGCTGAGCGCCGAGTGGCAGGCACTGGTTTGACGTCACCCTTTCAGCGCCGCGCCACATCCGAGAAATAGAACTTGTCCAGGGTATGCCTTGATTCGGTGTACTCGAACTGCCTTCCATCCTGCAAAAACGTCTGGTTACTGACCACAATCACATGACTCTGACCGTCGAGGTCCAGGTGTTGCTGGTCGTCCTTGCTGCGAGGCACCGCTTCGATGGTGCGCTGGGCATAGGCGATTTGCAGCTGCAGGGTCTGCTCGATGAAGGCGTAGATCGAGTGCTCGGCGATGTCGCGGGACAATCCGGGAATCACGTCGCTGACGAAATGGTTGATGTCGAGGATCACGCGTTTGCCGTCGATACGCCGCACGCGCTTGATCCGGGTGATCAGGCTGCCTGCTTCAGCCTGGATGTGTTCCAGCAGAGCACCTTCAAGAGGGAGTTGCGTGAACTCCACCACCTCGGTGCTGACGTCGTTGCCCAGCCGCGGGTAGGTTTCCTGGAAGCTGACGATGCCACCGAGTTGAAATTCGATCGGGTTGATCGACAGCACGAAAGTGCCTTTGCCGTGGACCTTCTGGGCGAAACCGCGTTCCTGAAGTTGGTCGATGGCCTTGCGTACGGTGCCGCGACTGGCCTGGTAGCTGTCCATCAGTTCGGTTTCGGAAGGCAATCGGGCGCCGCGTTCCAGACGTTCGGTCGTGATACTCGCAAGCAGATCGCTGTAGATCTGGTTGTATTTACTCATGGGGATGGCTCTGTGCCGCAATGCTCAAGGTTTTGAACCTTAAGGGCCGGGTAGGGAATTGTCCATGCGGGTTTAGATTTAATCCCTTTCGGACGTAGGAAATTTCATGGTCTGTAGGTTTGGAAGATTTTAAACAAATTGAAACTCGTCTGTACGAGTTGTTGCTTTCACTCGTACAGACGAGTACTTTTCACGTCGGCGTGCTGCCAATAACAAAAAACTACAGCGGAAGAACAAGCATGAGCCACGACTATCCGAACATCGTCACCGAGCTGCTGCACAGCCTCGGCGGCAGCGACAACCTCGAGCAGGCCGCGCACTGCGTCACACGGCTGCGCCTGGCCCTCAAGGACCCGAGCCTGGTCAACAGCGCCACGCTGAACCAGATTGACCTGGTCAAGGGCTCGTTCTTCACCGGTGGTCTGTTCCAGGTGGTCATCGGTCCCGGCGAGGTGGAAAAGGTCTACGCCGAATTGCGCCGTCAAACCGGTCTCGCGGCGTCGACCATCGCCGACGTCAAACAGAAAAGCGCCGACAAGATAAACGCCATGCAGCGTCTGGTGCGGGTGTTTTCCGATGTGTTCATGCCGATCCTGCCGGCGCTGATCATTGCCGGCCTGCTGATGGGCATCAACAACCTGATCGGCGCCAGGGGCATGTTCATCGAGGGTCAGACCCTGCTGGACGCCTACCCGAAGCTTGGCGGGCTCTGGAGCCTGATCAACCTGATGGCCAACACCTCGTTCGTGTTCCTGCCGGCGCTGGTGGGCTGGTCGGCGGCCAAGCGGTTTGGCGGCAGCGAAATCCTCGGCATCGTGCTCGGCCTGATGCTGGTTCACCCCGATCTGCTCAACGCCTGGAACTACGGCAAGGCGGTGGCCGGTCTGGACGGGCAGAGCCTGCCGTACTTCGACATCCTCGGGTTGTTCCAGATCGAGAAGGTCGGTTACCAAGGGCAGATCCTGCCGATCCTGCTGGCCGCCTACGTCATGAGCGTCATCGAGAAATGGCTGCGGGCACGGGTGCCGAACGCGGTGCAATTGCTGGTGGTGCCGATCACCACCATCGTCGTCACCGGCGTGCTGGCGCTGGCGGTGATCGGCCCGGTGACGCGACATCTGGGCATCCTCATCACCGAAGGCGTGGTCATGCTGTTCGACCTGGCGCCGATGGTCGGCGGGACGATTTTCGGTCTGCTTTATGCGCCGCTGGTGATCACCGGCATGCACCACATGTTTCTCGCGGTCGACTTGCAGCTGATCTCCACCCAGGGCGGTACTTTCATCTGGCCGATGATCGTCATGTCCAACCTCGCCCAGGGCAGCGCGGCACTGGCGGTGTTCTACATGAGCCGTAATGTGCGGGACAAAAGCATGGCCTCGACCTCGGCGATTTCCGCTTACTTCGGCATCACTGAGCCGGCCATGTTCGGGGTCAACCTGCGCTACAAGTTTCCGTTTTATGCCGCGCTGATCGGTTCGGCCCTGGGCTGCATTTTCCTGTCGCTGAACAAGGTCCAGGCCTCGGCCATCGGCGTTGGTGGCTTGCCCGGTTTTATCTCGATCATTCCGCAGTTCATTCCGATGTTCGTGATCGGGATGGTGATTGCCATGGTTGTGCCGTTTGTTCTGACCTGTGCGTTGAGCATGAAGATCGTTCGGCCCGGGTATCGGGTCGCCTGATAGATCGTATTCGCGAGCAGGCTCGCTCCCACAGTTGATCGCATTCCAATGTGGGAGCGACGG
>DQGF01000381.1:0-1228 GCA_003525045.1 Pseudomonas sp.
CCCGCAATCCCCTGTAGGAGCGAGGCTTGCCCGCGAAGGCATCCTGACAGGCAACATAGAATGTAAGGAACAGATTTTGCTGTCAGATGTGATCGGCGCCATTGCGTCGACGTCATTACTGGCTCAATTTAGCGTCATTGCCTCGGAAGGCCCTCGCACTTCATGTCATCGACCTCGTTTAGTCAGTCTCTGCGTCGCCTCTGGGCGCTGGATAAATTCAGTTACAGCGTACGGGTGTTCATCGCTCTGACCGGTACCATGGCGCTGTGTTGGTATCAGGATGAAATGGGGCTGCTGATCCCGTTGTTCCTGGGGATCATCGCCAGCGCCCTGGCCGAAACCGACGACAGTTGGCAAGGCCGCCTCAACGCGCTGGCCGTGACGCTGGTGTGCTTCAGCGTCGCCGCCGTCTCCGTCGAACTGCTCTTCCCCTACCCCATCGTCTTTGTCATCGCCCTGGCGTTGGCCAGTTTCGGCCTGACCATGCTCGGCGCCTTGGGCGAACGCTATGGCGCTATTGCTTCGGCGACGCTGATTCTGTCGGTCTACACCATGATCGGCGTCGAACAGCGCGGCGGTGCGGTGACTGACTTCTGGCACGAGCCGGTGCTGCTGGTGGCCGGTGCGGCCTGGTATGGATTGCTTTCGGTGCTGTGGCAGGCGATGTTCTCCAACCAGCCGGTGCAGCAGAGCCTGGCGCGGTTATTTCGTGAACTGGGTTATTACCTGAAGTTGAAATCATCGCTGTTGGAGCCGATCCGGCAGATGGACGTGGAAGCACGCCGCCTGGAACTGGCTCAGCAGAATGGTCGGGTGGTGGCAGCATTGAACGCCGCCAAGGAAATCATCTTGCACCGGGTCGGCAATGGGCGACCAGGGTCAAAAGTCAGCCGCTACCTGAAGTTGTACTTCCTCGCTCAGGACATCCACGAGCGCGCCAGTTCTTCGCACTACCCTTACAACGCCCTGGCCGAGGCCTTCTTCCACAGCGACGTGCTGTTCCGCTGTCAGCGCCTGCTGCGCCAGCAAGGCAAAGCCTGCCGCGCGCTGGCCGAGTCGATCCAGATGCGTCAGCCGTTCATTTACGACGCGAGTTTCGCCGAAGCCCTGAGCGACCTGCACGCCTCCCTCGAACACCTGCGCAACCAGAGCAATCCGGCCTGGCGCGGTCTTCTGCGCTCATTGCGCGCACTGGCCGCCAACCTTGGCACCCTCGACCGTTTGCTCA
>DQGF01000381.1:1508-8938 GCA_003525045.1 Pseudomonas sp.
CGGCACCCTCGACCGTTTGCTCAGCGATGCAAGCAACCCCGACGCTCTGGCCGACGCCACCGACAGCAGCCTGCTCGACCGTTCGCCACACAGCCTCAAGGATGTGTGGCTACGCTTGCGCACCCAGCTGACGCCAACCTCGCTGCTGTTCCGTCACGCCCTGCGTTTGCCCCTGGCCTTGAGCATCGGCTACGGCATGGTGCATTTGATCCACCCGTCCCAGGGGTACTGGATCATTCTCACCACGCTGTTTGTCTGTCAGCCGAACTACGGCGCGACAAGGCGCAAGCTTGGTCAGCGGATCATCGGCACTGGCATCGGCCTGACCGTGGCTTGGGCGCTATTCGATTTGTTCCCCAATCCCTTGGTCCAGTCGTGCTTCGCAATCGCCGCCGGGGTGGTGTTCTTTATCACCCGCACCACTCGCTACACCCTGGCGACTGCCGCAATCACCCTGATGGTGCTGTTCTGTTTCAACCAGGTCGGGGACGGTTACGGGCTGTTCCTGCCACGACTGTTCGATACCTTGCTCGGCAGCTTGATTGCCGGGCTGGCGGTGTTCCTGTTCCTGCCGGACTGGCAGGGTCGACGCCTGAACAAGGTGCTGGCCAACACCCTGACCTGCAACAGCATTTACCTGCGCCAGATCATGCAGCAATACGCCGCCGGCAAAAGCGACGACCTCGCGTATCGCCTGGCCCGACGCAACGCCCACAACGCCGACGCCGCGTTGTCGACCACGTTGGCGAACATGCTGATGGAACCGGGGCATTTTCGTAAGGAAGCGGATGTCGGGTTCCGCTTTCTGGTGTTGTCGCACACCTTGCTCAGCTATTTGTCAGGTCTGGGCGCGCACCGCGAAACCCAGCTACCGCCGGACGTGCGCGAGCACTTGATCGACGGTGCCGGGGTGAAACTGGCCGCCAGCATCGATGAGATCGCCCAGGGCCTGGCGAGCAAACTGCCGATTGCCATTCAGAGCGATGAGGAAGAGGCGCTGGCCAATGAGCTGGAACAAATGCCGGATGAGATCGATGAAGGGCAGCGGTTGGTGCAGACGCAGTTGGGGTTGATTTGCCGGCAGTTGGGGCCGTTGCGCACGCTGGCGGCGCACCTCATCAAAGACACCAGCGAAAGCTGAGATTTGTAGTGACTGGAGGGTCTCTTCGCAGATTAGCAACACCGCGCGAAATGAATGATGGCATTTTGGCCTTTGTTACAGATTTCTTCGCCATAAAGACATCTTGGGTCCGGGCGCTTAGTATCGGAGCGAGTTGATCAAGGAATGTGAAGATGACAATCGATTGGGTCTGCAAACACCACAGCGATCTGGGCAAAGAGCAGCTGTACGCCATTCTGCAGTTGCGTGCGCAGGTGTTCGTTGTCGAGCAGAAATGCGTTTATCAGGACGTGGATGGCCAGGATCTGGAAGGCGACACCTGCCATTTGATGGCGTGGGACGGGGATCGGCTGATGGCGTACCTGCGGTTGCTGGACCCGGAGCTACAAGGCGGCGACGTGGTGATCGGGCGGGTGATTACCGCACCTGAGGCGCGCGGCAAGGGACTGGGTCATGAGTTGATCAACCAGGCGTTGAAGCAGGCTGAGAAGCGCTGGCCTGAGGTACCCATTTATCTCTCGGCCCAGTCGCACTTGCAGGGGTATTACGGGCGGTACGGGTTTGTCGTGGCGGGTGAGGAATTTCTGGAGGATGACATTCCGCATATCGGGATGCGTCGTTCCTGAGGGCCCCTTCGCGAGCAAGCCCGCTCCCACATTAGATCCCCAGTGAGTACAGATTTGTGTACGACAGAGATCAAATGTGGGAGCGGGCTTGCTCGCGAAGGCGTCGGACCAGTCAATACAGGAACTCAGGGATACTCCAGCACCGCCTTGATCTGCTGCAAATTACGCTCGATCCACCCCCGATCAATCGCCCCCCACTCTCGAATGCGATAGCGCCCGGCATGATTGCGCGCGCCCTCTTCCTGCTCGAACTCGCAAACAATATCCAGATCCGCCAACGCCGCGATGGTGTCCTGGGCCGTGCGCCGGGGCATGCCGGTGACCTCGGTCAGCGCCGGGACGCTACTGGCCAGCCCGCTGTCGATCAGGTACGCCACGTATAACCGGCGATAGAAGCTGCTCTTGGTCTTGCTGACATCCATCCATGCGCTCCGCATTATTTAGAAGATCTTGATCTTGATCTTTATTGCATATCCCGCCAAGTCAGATAAACCCGCAAATCAAACTCCACCTGGTGATACCCCGGCAACATGTGTTCGCACAACTTGTAGAACGCCTTGTTGTGATCCGACTCTTTGAAATGCGCCAGTTCATGCACCACGATCATTTTCAGAAACTCGGAGGGCGCATCCTTGAACAACGCGGCTACGCGAATTTCTTTCTTGGCCTTGAGCTTGCCGCCCTGCACCCGGGAGATCGTGGTGTGCAAGCCGAGGGCGCGATGGGTCAGGTCCAGACGGTTATCAAACAACACCTTGTCGATGGATGGGGCATTACGCAGGTATTCCTGTTTCAAGTCCAGGGCATAGGTGTACAGCGCCTTGTCGCTCTGTACCCCGTGCTTTTGCGGGTATCGCTGGCTCAGGTAGTCGCCCAGTCGATCTTCGACGATCAGCTGGCGCACCTGGTCCTGCAATGCAGCGGGATAGGCCTGAAGGTATTTCAACGCGGTCATCGGGGCGGGCAACATCAATCATTAAAAGGTCGACAGTGTAGCGAATTCAGCCGGCCAGGGTGCTCCAGTCGAACGGCCGCACAAAGTCGCCGACGTCCTCGGCCATCATCGGCCGCGCCACCAAAAACCCTTGCACGTACTCGCAGCCATTGGCTTGCAGCCACTCATATTGCGCGACGGTTTCCACGCCTTCGGCAATCACCAGCATCCCGTATTGCCTGCACAGGTCGATCACATTGCGCACCAGTGCAGCATCCCGTGAAGACGCCGGCAGCCGGGCGATCAGGTACCGGTCGAGCTTAAGCGTGTCCAGCTCCAGGTCGCGCAAATGAGACAGCGAACACGGCCCGGAACCAAAGTCATCCAGGGCCACCCGCACCCCCAGATTGCGCAACAAGCGCAGCTGCTTGCGGGTCTCTTCGGGATTGTGCATCAAGGCCTCTTCGGTGACCTCGACTTCCAGGTGGTGTGCCTGCAAACCGTTGCGCTCCAGCACCTGGCGCAACTCGGTGACCAGATTGGGCATGCCGAACTGCGTGCCGCTCAAACTGACGCCCAGCACCAGATCCTCGGCAAACAAGGTTTCCCAGGCCTTGCGCTGACCTGCCCCGCGCTGGTAGATCCAGCTGCCCAACCGACTGATCAACCGCGCCTCTTCCAGCAATGGCAAAAACAGCCCTGGCGGTACATCGCCGACACTCGGATGCTGCCAGCGCAGCATCGCTTCGAAGCCACGAATCTGTCCGTTGGCTATGGCCACCTGAGGTTGATACACCAGATTGAAATCACGGTTATCGATGGCCGTGCGCACACTTTCTTCGAGCATCAGCCGCGAGCGTGCCCGGCCATTCATTTCGTGATCGTAGAAGCGGTACTGCTGACGGCCGGCACGCTTGGCTTCGTACATGGCGATGTCCGACGCTCGCAGCAAGCCGTCGAGATTGGCCCCGCAATCCGGGAATGTGGCGATGCCGATGCTGGCGCCCAAGGCGAGGTCCAGACCGTCGATCTGCTGACAGATCGACACCCGCTCAATCAGCTTCTCGGCAATCTTTGCCGCTTGTTCGGGGAATTCCAAGTCCAGCAACGCCGTGAACTCGTCGCCGCCCATACGCGCCAGAATGTCGAAAGGTCGCAGGCAGGCCTTCAACTGTTCGGAGACCCAGCGCAGGACCCGGTCGCCAGCATCGTGACCAAGGGAGTCATTGACCCGCTTGAAACCGTCGAGGTCCAGATACAGCAATACCCACACGCTGTCGGTGCGTTCGCCACGCAGCAGAAGGTTTTCCACCGTTTGATAAAACCCCCGACGATTGAGCAGCCCGGTCAGCGGGTCGGTGACCGCCTGGTACTCCAGTTGCTGGTGCAGGTGGCGCACTACGGACATGTCCAGCACCGTCACCACCATGGCCTGTTGCTCGACGGGCAATGGTGCGCAAGACAGCGCGACCGGCACCTGCTGACCCGGCGCCGTGCGCAACAGGGCATCGTGCAGACGCAGGGTTTCACCACGCTTGTAACCGCCAAGCAACTCGGAATCGACCCAGACAGGAATATGTGGCTTTTGCAGGTAATCCAGAAACTCTTTGCCCTGCAGATCCTGCACCGTGGCATTGAGCAATCGCGACATCGCTGGATTGGCAAAGCGGATCAGACCGTCCTCACCGACTACCAGGATGCCTTCGGCGGCGTTGTCGAGCACCGAAGCGTTAAACGCGCGAGCGACCTCCAGATCGTGGCTCAGGCGCTGTAACACGCGCCGATTGCGCTGATGCTCGAGCAGCGCCTGGACTTTATGCTTGAAGATTTGTGGGTCGAACGGTCTGAACAAGTAATCCACCGCACCACTGGCATAGCCCTTGATCACGGCGTCCTGGGACTGTTCGTTGGCGGTGAGAAAAATGATTGGCGTCAGGCAAGTCCGCTGACTGCCGCGCATCAGACGCGCAACTTCAAAGCCGTCCATGCCTGGCATCTGCACATCCAGCAGCACCAGGTCGACATCATGTTCGAGTAACAGGCTGAGGGCCTCAAAACCCGAGGCAGCGGTAATGACCTGCCAGTCCTGGCGCTGGAGCAGCGCGCGCATGCTGATCAGGTTTTCAGGGTAATCATCGACGATTAAAAGAATTGAGCTGGCTTCGGCTGGCGTGGGTTGCGCGCATTCCATGCTGCTTCTCTTGTTCGAGGCGTCAGGCCGGCTTCTCGTGGAAGCCGGACAAATACTAAGCCTTCACTCTAGACCGGGATCTGTGAAAGCAGAAGGTGTCAGTACGCCATCATTTAACCAATGCGTTAATTCGCCGACTAACGGTCACTCCCACAAGCCCCTGAAACCGGGAAAGATGGCATTTCGACAGGATGTTGACGCCAACCATCTGCCGGACGGGCATTAACAAAACGGCCTTCTACGCTTATAAAGACCGCCCTCCAAGGCGCGTGCTAGAGCTTCTGGCACGGGCGTGCAGCAAAAAAATCGTGGAAGCTTTTGACTATGATCGATCTCGCAACCTGGAACCTGAGTGTTCCTGTCGGCAATCCGCCGTACACCGTTGACACTCCAAAATTGGTGAAGGGCTTCAAGGATCAATACTTCCACTCCAATACCGGCACACTTTTTTTCTGGTCGCCGGTGACAGGGACGCGCACTGAAAACGCAAAATATCCTCGCACCGAATTGCGCGAAACCTACAGCAACGGAACCCTGCGCAACTGGCTCTACCCGGACGCCGACAACTCCTTGAGCGCCACGCTGGCGGTCAACCAGGTGCCCAGTTCCGGCAAAATCGTCATCGGCCAGATTCACGCCTATCAAAGCCAGAAGCCGATGGTGAAGGTCGAATACCAGTACAAAACCGGCACGCAGACGGGCAACATTGTCGCCAAAGTGCGCATGCGCCCCGATGACGGCGACGGCCGGGCGATCACCATCGCCACCGGCGTGAAGCTGGATCAGCAATTCTCCTACATGATCCACCTGAGCCCCGGCGGCTCACTGGGCATCAGTGCCGCAGGTTATAAATGGGACACTGTCATCGGCAAGGCCTGGCGCGACAAGCCGTTGTACTTCAAGGCTGGGGTATATGTGCAGGACCATACCGGGTATACCAGTGAGGGTGGGAAAGTGACATTCACCAAGCTGGATATTGATCACAATAAGTAACTGGATCGCATCTACCGCTGACGAACGCGGTCTCCAGGCCGTATGAAAAAGCTGGCTCTCTGCTGGCCGGTTAAAGAAAATGCCCGTTTCTTGTGACACGGGCATTTTTTCTTATCCACTAAATACAGGTGAAGAATGGGTAAAACATTGTGAAGCGAGCCAATTAAAAACCTGTACCCCAGGCTTTTAGTTGAGCTGCAACCTTCAGCTTGTTACTCAATCAAACTTGAAAGCACACTCACTCAGCCCAGCTGAACAGAAGTTATCCTTCCAGGCTCCGCCAACCGGTTTAGCTGGAGTTGGAAAACGTTGTGACATTCTGACGCCTGCCTTGCCCTCGCCTTCATAGTCACAGGCCACAAAATAAACCGGATTTCCGTTGTCGGTGGTTTGCCTGATGGCCGCCGAGGTGAATTGAACCTTGTCCAGGTACGACTCGGTAGCCCCGGGGTTTTCGCCCTTCCAGCCGCCACGGATAGCGTTGGCAGCATAAGTGAATCCGCGTTCCGGGCTGATCGACTGAGCCATGATGTTACTAACTTGCGGACACATTTCATCAGCAGCATAACCAGTGCCTGTAACAGCAAACAGACTCAACATCCCAGCCGCTACAACTTTACTTGCTCGCGATTGTTTCTTATTGCTTGGAACTGACAGGGTAAAATACTTCATAATCAATAACATCCAAAACTTAATGTGAAGTTAAATATTGAAGATCAAAAAAACCCTTGTCTACTGCCACTTCCAACAGTTTATTTAAAAGGTATTGCAGATATAAACTTACAAAAAAATCCTGAAGTATAGCGCACAAAAAAGAGCTCGTATCTCACGATACGGGCGTCTTTTAAAAGGGTTGGCAGCTAGTCAATGTCTTAACAGACTGCACTCGACGCCCTTTTCAGACTGACGACTCAGTTTACCTTGGCATTCAAATCACCTTTCAGGTAACGCTGATACATCCCTTTTTACGTGGATCGAATTCGCTCGAATTGGTCGCCATCAGGCGGCGCATTACATCGGTGGACGCCAGACGCAGGTCAGTGACACGGAGTGTGGGAACGATCTGAATGAGTCGGCTTCCGAAAAACGTGTAGGATCCCGGCCGTTGTGGCGAGGGAGCTTGCTCCGCTGGGCTGCGAAGCAGACCCAAACCCTGCCACCCTATTCCTACAGACACACCGCAGTGTCCGGTTTTACGACGGCTGCGCCGCCGAACGGGAGCAAGCTCCCTCGCCACAATGACCGTGTATGGTCCTACACCTCGGTTGCAGCAATCAAAGTCGACGCTTATAGTTCGCCCGTCGCTGACAGCAGTCGGCGATAGGGTTTCGCAGCCCTACGGCACAATTAGTAACCAAGCACCATAATAAGCAACGACGGTCGCATCAGCGCTCGAAGTCCGTTTTATGGTGGCTGTGTGTGGGAGACCTTCGGGTCTGCCGGGTTCCTTGTGCCTCGGTCTGCGAACCCGCACACAGCTACCACCCCATTCGTTTCGCAGCGAACGGCAGTAGCTCTTCTTTTATGCACAGGAAGATTTACTTATGACAATGAATCACCCGCCTC
>DQGF01000109.1 GCA_003525045.1 Pseudomonas sp.
ATCCCTCGTAGGAGCGAGGCTTGCCCGCGAAGAGGCCCTCACTGACAACATAGATCCTGACCGTTGATGCAAATCAAGATGCCCCACCACCACTCCCCCTAGACTCGCCGACACTGCCAGCCTATCCGGGGGAATGCCCGCATGATGCTCGACGCCA
Organism: Pseudomonas sp.; assembly: GCA_003525045.1. Taxonomy (GTDB): domain Bacteria; phylum Pseudomonadota; class Gammaproteobacteria; order Pseudomonadales; family Pseudomonadaceae; genus Aquipseudomonas. Next base: position 158 of record DQGF01000109.1, read on the forward strand.
TTCGTTGGGACACCGATCTGATCCGCCGTTATGACCTGACGGGACCGCGCTACACCTCGTATCCGACCGCCGTGCAGTTCGACGGTCATGTCGGCACTTTCGACCTGTTCCATGCCTTGCGCGACAGCCGCAAAGCCCTGCGTCCGTTGTCGCTGTATGTGCACGTGCCATTTTGCGCGAACGTTTGCTACTACTGCGCCTGCAACAAAGTCATCACCAAGGATCGCGGGCGGGCCCTGCCCTACTTGCAGCGCCTGGAACAGGAAATCCAGCTGATCGCCTGCCATCTCGACCCGGCACAAAAAGTCGAGCAGCTGCACTTCGGTGGTGGCACGCCGACCTTTCTCAGTCACGACGAATTGCGCCAGTTGATGACCCGGCTGCGCCAAAGCTTCAACTTGTTGGATGACGATTCCGGTGACTATGGCATCGAGATCGACCCTCGCGAAGCCGATTGGTCGACCATGGGCCTGCTCCGTGAACTGGGCTTCAATCGAGTCAGCATCGGCCTGCAAGACCTCGACCCGGCGGTGCAACGGGCGGTGAATCGCCTGCAAAGCCTGGAAGAAACCCGCGCGGTGATTGACGCCGCCCGAACCCTGCAATTTCGCTCGATCAACATTGATCTGATCTACGGCTTGCCGAAACAGACGCCCGAGAGCTTCGCCCGCACGGTCGACGAAGTCATCGCGTTGCAACCCGATCGGCTTTCGGTGTTCAACTACGCGCACCTGCCGGAACGCTTCATGCCGCAACGGCGCATCAACAGCGACGAATTGCCGACGTCGGCGCAGAAACTGCAGATGCTCGAGGGCACCATCCAACAATTGACCGCCGCCGGTTACCGCTACATCGGCATGGATCACTTCGCGCTGCCTGACGATGAATTGGCAATTGCTCAAGAAGAATCGACCCTGCAACGCAACTTCCAGGGTTACACCACCCACGGTCATTGCGACCTGATCGGCTTGGGCGTATCAGCCATCAGCCAGATCGGCGACCTGTACTGCCAGAACAGCAGTGACCTGAATCAGTATCAGAACGCCCTGGCCTCCTCGCAACCGGCGACCAATCGCGGAGTGCTGTGCAATGCCGATGATCGTCTGCGGCGGGCGGTCATCCAGCAGTTGATCTGCCATTTCAGCCTGGAATTCGCCGAGATCGAACAAGCCTTCAACATCGATTTTCAGGGTTACTTCGCCGAACTTTGGCCGCAATTGCAGAGTATGGCCGCAGACGGCCTGATCGAACTCGATAATGAAAAAATCAGTGTCCTGCCCGCAGGACGGTTACTGGTGCGTTCGGTGTGCATGGTGTTCGACGCCTACCTGGGGCAGCAGAATCGCCAGCGATTTTCCCGGGTGATCTAAGCCCTGCGGCAAAATCGCCAGGCGCTGGCCTGAATGTCCTCCCGTGAGTTACCCTTACGGCTTATGTGTGTTTTCCCACAAGGATTGAAGAAATGTCCGAGCCAGTAAAACTGCGCGCTCATAGCCAGGCCCATTGCAAGGATTGCAGCCTGGCCCCCCTCTGCTTACCACTTTCTTTGAATCTGGAAGACATGGATGCGCTGGACGAAATCGTCAAACGTGGCCGCCCGCTGAAAAAGGGTGAGTTCCTGTTCCGTCAGGGCGACACGTTCGATTCCGTTTATGCAGTTCGCTCCGGCGCTTTGAAGACCTTTAGCCTGAGCGATGGCGGCGAAGAACAGCTCACCGGTTTTCACCTGCCGAGTGAACTGGTCGGTTTGTCGGGCATGGACACCGAAAAACACCCGGTCTCGGCGCAAGCCCTGGAAACCACCTCGGTCTGTGAAATCCCTTTCGAGCGCCTCGACGAGCTGGCGCTGCAACTGCCACAACTGCGCCGACAGTTGATGCGCGTGATGAGCCGCGAGATTCGTGACGATCAGCAAATGATGTTGCTGTTGTCGAAGAAAACCGCCGATGAGCGCATTGCGACTTTCCTGGTCAACCTCTCGGCTCGCTTCCGCGCCCGGGGTTTCTCGGCCAACCAGTTCCGCTTGAGCATGTCGCGCAACGAGATCGGCAATTACCTTGGGTTGGCGGTGGAAACCGTGTCCCGGGTGTTCACGCGTTTTCAGCAAAACGAACTGATCGCCGCCGAAGGCAAGGAAATTCATATCCTCGACCCGATCCAGCTCTGCGCCCTGGCCGGCGGTTCGCTGGAAGGCTGAGCGCAACATTTGCGGCTGAACGAAACGGTTCAGCCGGCGTTATACTGCGACGTTTGCAGCCTGCCAGGACACCTCGACGATGGTCTTCGACTCCTTCGACATCAAATCCTTGATCCGCCCCGTGATCGACTTCCCCAAGCCGGGCGTGATCTTCCGCGACATCACCCCGTTGTTCCAGTCGCCCACGGCCCTGCGCCTGGTGATGGACAGCTTCGCTCACCGATATGTCGAAGCCGATTTCACCCACATCGGTGCGATGGACGCCCGGGGTTTTCTGATCGGTTCGGTGCTGGCCTATCAGCTGAACAAGCCGTTGGTATTGTTCCGCAAGCAAGGCAAGCTGCCGGCCGACGTGCTGGCCGAGGGTTATGCGACCGAATACGGCGAAGCCTTCCTCGAAGTCCACGCCGACAGCCTGTGCGAAGGCGATTCGGTGGTGATGTTCGATGACCTGATTGCCACCGGCGGTACGCTGATTGCCGCGGCGAACCTGATCCGGCGCATGGGCGCGCGGGTTCATGAAGCGGCGGCGATTATTGATCTGCCGGAGCTGGGCGGGTCGCAGCGGTTGGAAGATATGGGGATTCCTACTTTCTGCCTGACGCAGTTTGCGTTGGACGATAAGTAAGGCGGCGTCTGCACCGACGCCTTCGCGAGCAGGCTCGCTCCCACAGTTGATCTAAGTCGTGTACGAAACTCGTGTCCACAGAAAATCCCCTGTGGGAGCGAGACCGGCTTGCCGGCGAAGGCGTCAGTTCAGGCGCTACAAGGTGATTGGCTTACGCCCCGCAAACGAATGCGCCAACGTCCCGCCATCGACCAATTCCAGCTCGCCACCCAACGGCACGCCATGGGCGATGCGCGAGGCGATCAGGCCTTTGTTGCTGAGCAACTGGGCGATGTAGTGCGCCGTGGCCTCACCTTCCACTGTCGGGTTGGTGGCCAGGATAACTTCAGTAAAGGTGCCCGCCTCTTCGATCCGCGCCAGCAATTGCGGAATGCCGATGGCGTCAGGCCCGAGACCGTCGAGCGGCGACAGATGGCCCTTGAGCACAAAGTAGCGCCCCCGGAAACCGGTCTGCTCCACCGCATAGACATCCATCGGTCCTTCCACCACGCAGAGCAACGTGTCGTCGCGACGGGTGTCGGCGCATTGCGGGCAAAGATCGTCTTCGGTCAGGGTGCGGCACAACCGGCAGTGACCCACGCCTTCCATCGCCTGACTCAACGCCAGGGCCAAACGCGAGCCACCGCTGCGATCACGCTCGAGCAGCTGCAACGCCATACGTTGGGCAGTTTTCTGACCGACACCTGGCAAAGTTCGCAGGGCGTCGATCAGTTGGCGAATCAGTGGGCTGAAGCTCATGGGGAAAAGTCCGACAAAACAACGAGACGCGGTTTATACCCGCGCCTCTGTTGAGCGTCAAATAGCAGTGTCAATTACTCAGCCTGCGCTACCCGTACCACCAGTTTGCCGAAGTTGCGTCCTTCGAGCAGACCGATGAACGCCTCGGGCGCATTCTCCAGCCCCTCGACCACGTCCTCGCGGAATTTCACCTTGCCGTCACGCACCCACGGCGCCATGGCGCTGACGAACTCCGGCTGACGATCGCCGTAGTCGTCGAACACGATAAAGCCCTGGATTCGCACCCGCTTGGTCAGCAAGGTGCGTTGCAGTTGCGGCAAGCGGTCCGGCCCGCTGGGTGCTTCATGAGCGTTGTACGAGGCGATCAGCCCGCAAAGCGGGATACGCGCCTTGGGGTTGAGCAGCGGCACCACCGCATCGAACACCTTGCCGCCGACGTTCTCGTAATAAATGTCGATGCCCTCGGGGCATGCCCGTGCCAGCTCATCGGCGAAGTTGGCGCTCTTGTGGTCGATACAGGCATCAAAGCCCAGTTCTTCGATCACGTAACGGCACTTTTTCTCACCACCGGCCACGCCGACCACGCGCAGGCCCTTGATCTTGGCCACCTGGCCGACCACCGACCCCACCGCACCGGACGCCGCTGCGACCACCAGTGTTTCGCCGGCCTTGGGCTGGCCGATGTCCATCAGTCCCATGTACGCGGTCATGCCCGGCATGCCCAGTACACCCAGCGCCATCGACGGACTCGGTAGCCCGGACGGCACCGGAATGATGGTGCGACCGTCGTTGATGCTGTGGCTCTGCCAGCCGGTAGCGCCGACCACCAGATCGCCTTCTTGGAATTTCGGGTTCAGCGAGCGCTCGACGCGGCTGACCGCCCCACCGGTCATCACTTCGCCGATTTCCACGGGTGCGGCGTAGGACGGCGCGTCACTCATGCGCCCGCGCATGTAGGGGTCCAGTGACAGATAAAGGGTCTTGAGCAGCACCTCGCCGTCGGCCAGGTCCGGCAGCGCTTGCCTTTCCAGGCGAAAATTCTCCGGCGTCGGCGCGCCTGTCGGGCGGGATGCCAGGACGATACGTTGGTTGAGGGTCAATGCTTCGGGCATGCGAGCGTCTCCTTTTACGAAGAATTCGAGGGTATAGGGAGCAGACCTTTGTCGCGGTGTCGCGTTCGATGTTTCTGCCTTGCCCTGATGGTTCATCGTTGATCGTTCGTCGTGAATATGCAATCCGGGACGTGGCGTTTCCACTGCGCGTGGGAAGGGTCAGTCAGGGTTTGAATCCCTGGGCCAGCAACCAACTGCGAACCACCCGCCCCTG
>DQGF01000498.1:0-394 GCA_003525045.1 Pseudomonas sp.
CCGGCATGCGCGAAATGCTCTCGCCGACGTCGGCGGTGATGGGCAAGGGCTTGGGCAAGGATGTGGCGCTGATCACCGACGGGCGTTTCTCCGGCGGCTCTCACGGCTTCGTGGTGGGGCATATCACGCCGGAAGCCTTTGAGGGCGGACCGATTGCGCTGATCGAAGACGGCGACAGGATCACCATCGACGCCGAAACCCGGCAGATCAGCGTCGACGTGACCGACGCCGTGCTGGCCGAGCGCAAGACTCGTTGGGTGCGCCCGGAATCGAAATACAAACGCGGGGTGCTGGCCAAGTATGCGAAGACCGTGTCCAGCGCCTCGGAAGGCGCTGTCACGGATAAATATCTCTAGGTTAACTTTGTCAGGACTGGCGCCTTCGCGAGCAAGCC
>DQGF01000498.1:710-3497 GCA_003525045.1 Pseudomonas sp.
AGCCCGCTCCCACATTAGATCTCCAGTGGGTACAGATTTGTGTACGACAAAGATCAAGTGTGGGAGCGGCGGTGCGACGATTCGACTTGCTCGCGAAGAGGCCCTCACAAACAACACAAACATCGCTGAATGACGCAGGCCTGCCCCCTCACCTGAACCATCTCCAAAGCTTCTCGTAACAAATGCGCCCGCATTTACCTAAAACTTCTGAATGATCTTGCGACTCTCATCTTGCACTGGCGAAACCTCCGTGCATCGTCACGAGGCACTTCATCGGCAGTTGATGCCCTCAGGTTATGAGTTCATCTCGCAAAAACGCTCACACAACAATTCGGGAATCGTCTATGAAACGCTCTTTGTGGTTTGGTTTGATCGCTACCCTCGCAACTGGCACGGCCCACGCGGCCTCCCAGGAAGTGCCCATGAATCTGGTCAGCGCCGAGGGTGTGCCGCAGGCCATCGGCACGATAACGGTCAACGAGACGCCCTATGGCCTGGTGTTTACGCCGAATCTCAAGTCCCTGCCGGTGGGCATGCACGGTTTCCATGTGCACGAAAACGGCAGCTGCGAAGCGGGCATGAAGGAGGGTGTCAAAGGCGCTGCGTTGGCCGCCGGGGGACATTTCGATCCGCAGAAAACCGGCAAGCATCTGGGCCCGTATGCCGACGGGCATCTGGGGGATCTGCCGGCGGTCTACGTGAACGCCGACGGCATCGCCAATTATCCGGTACTGGCGCCGCGCCTGAAGATCATCTCGCAAATCAAAGGCCGTGCGCTGATGATCCACGCCGGTGCCGACAACCATTCGGACATGCCAAAACCCTTGGGTGGTGGCGGTGACCGTGTGGCGTGCGGCGTGATTTGATGCCCACGCGATCAATGTCGGCGCCTGCGTTCCTTTAGCGGCGTAACCTCAAAGCCTGAACCGATCCACCGATTGCGACAGCTCACCCGCCAGGGTAGACAGTTCATCGGTGGTCGAAGCCGTCCGCCCAATGACCTTGCTGTTACCCTCGGACATGCCAGCGATCATTTCCACCTGATGGGCGATTTCGTTGCTGGCCAGGCTCTGTTCACCGATGGTGCGGGTGATGTCGTTGACCAGTTGCGTAGTGTTCAGCGTGGCGTCGAGGATTTCACGGATGGCGCGTTCGACGTCGGCGGTCACGGCCATGCCTTTGTCGACCTGCGCCACGCCCGCCTCCATGCTGGTCACCGCCTCACGGGTGCTGAGCTGGATACGCGCGACCATGGCGGCAATTTCCTGGGTGGAGGCACTGGTGCGTCCCGCCAGGCTGCGGACTTCGTCGGCCACCACGGCAAACCCACGGCCCTGCTCCCCGGCGCGAGCGGCCTCGATGGCGGCGTTCAGCGCCAGCAGGTTGGTTTGATCGGCGATGCCCTTGATCACCTGGATGATGCTGAAAATCCCTTCGGACTCCTTGTCCAGCGTACGGATCACTTGGGCCGATTGCTGCGCCGAGCGCGCGATGCCGTCCATGTCGTTGACCACCTGATGGATCACCCGACCACCCTCCTTGGCCAGTGTTTCGGCCTGGTTGGCCATGTTCAGCGCCCGCTCGGCATGCCGGGTGATTTCCTCGATGCTGGCGGTCATTTCGCTGGCCGCTGCCGCCATGGTGCTGGCCGCTGCGCTTTGCTGCTGGCTGCTGCCGGCGACCTCGTGGCAACCATTGCTCAATTGCTGGCTCATGCCGCTCACGCCATGCGCGTTGCTGCGAACCACCTCGATCATGCCGCGCAGGTCGCGCTGCATGATCGCCAGGCTACGAATCAGCGCGCTCGCTTCATCCTTGCGGGTGGGCTCGACAATAGGCTCGCTCAAGTTGCCATGGGCGATGCTGTCGGCAATGCGGCTGGCGGTCTGCAACGGCCCCATGATGCTCAAAATCACCCAGCGGCCCTGGGCGAGCAGCAATAACAGGCTGGCGATGAGCACGCCGCCAATGGCGAAATTGGCGTTGCTGATGGCTTGCCCGGTACCGGCACGGGTCTGTCGGGTGTCGGTGTCGATCAGCTCGCTGAGTGCGGCCATCTGGTCTTCCAGCTGACTGAATGCAGCATTGAAGTGGCCCAGTTCTTTTTGCGCGGCATCCGGGTTGTCCAGCGCCAGCCCGACGATGCGTTCGGCGGCGTTGATATAGGCATCAAGGCTCGGTTTGACCTTGTCCAGGCCGGACTTGAGGGTGGCATTGACCGGCAGCTTGAGGTTTTCACCGAGCACTCCACGAAAGTGCGCCGCATGTTCTTCGATGGAGCTACGCACCTCGGCGGTGCTGCTGGTGCTTTTGCCCCGCCCGACCAGCATCGCGGCGAGCACGTCGGCGCGTAACGCATCGTGCATCATGTCGGCTTCGAGGTGATTGCGCAGCGCGGTCATACTGACCTCGTTGTCCTTCACCGCCTGCGCCATCTGCGTGTTTCCCAGGTAACTGACCAAGCTCATGATCATGGCCGTGAGCAGGCCGGTGCCAATCAACAACAGCAAACGTATTTTTATCGACACTGTGTGGGTCCCCTGTCAGTTGGGAAAAGCCACCTGCCGATGGCTTTGCTGATCAGGTTATCGACTGCGCCCAGCGGTAGTTGAAGACTATTTCCATACGCGCGTTTCTTTTACGACATGCGGTCGTCTTTGGCCGAGGAAGTCCGCATGTTCATCGCCAACACAAAACCTGCAGGAGCCTGGCTTGCCAGCGATGAGCATAGGTATCTACGCATCTCGTCGAAGTACACACCGAACTTGTGGCGAGGGAGCTTGCTCC
>DQGF01000496.1 GCA_003525045.1 Pseudomonas sp.
GTGGCCATTGTCGAGGGTGGGGCGCCAGTGGCCGGCGTGCCTGTGCAGCCCGCGCTTTCATTGGTTCCGGTGGCTGCGCAGGCGCTGATTGCGCCATCCCTGGCTGCGCAAAAACTGGCATTGACTCAGGCTGCGCAGCAGGCCGCACCGATCTGTGCCGTGTGTCAAAAACTGGCGGAGATGACGACATGAGTCAGGCTTACCTGCTGTTGGATCGCGCCCAGATTGAACATCTGCCTGAGCGTTTGTTTGAGCTGGAGAGCACAACGTTTCAATCGCTCTATCAGACAACCGCCTACAGCCCATTGGAGGAAGTCGGGCCGGTACTGGTGCCTGTTTCCCCTAATAGCCCGCTGGCTCAGACCTTTTTTCGGGACTGGAGCGCGACGTGTGGTGTCTGGCTGGAGTCAGAGGCGCAAGAAGCTGTAGTGCTTGAGCATTTACGTAGCCTGATTCACGTTCGTGTCGAAGGGGATGTCACGGTCTTGTTCCGTTACCACGACCCTCGTATCGCGGCATTGTGGCTAGCGCAGTTGCCCGCCTGCGAGCGTGATCGCTTGATGGGGCCTGTGAGACGGATCCGGCTCCCGGAACTGGATATTCATCAGCAAAACCCCGATCAACCCGCTGCACCGTATGCGGATCGACCCTGGTTATTTTTATCCCCGGAACAACTGGAGCACTTGAGCACCGCTCAACGACAGCGCTTCGCCCAACGGTTGATCGAACATTGCCAGCAGTATTTTCCTGAATACCTGCAAGGGCTGGACGCCTTTGCACTGCAACAGTGGGCGTCTCAGTGCCAGCACCGTGCCGGTCGTCACGGCTACAGCGCCATCGATGAAGTCCTGCTCTGGGCTCGCTTCCACGCTGCATTGGGCACTGACTTTCCCGATGCACCGGCTCACGCCGCTTACCGAAGCATGTTGGCCGAGCCCGGCGTATCGCCCGAGCAACGGCTGGATAACCTGAATACCGAACTCACGCGTCAGCAGCTCACCGACAAGGAGTCCTGCGTATGAGCGCAGAAAAACTGGCGATGATCGACCGAGCCGCTCAGGCCGAACGCGCCGCCAAGGCTCAGCCTCATGTCGACATCAACAGCCCGATGGCGCTGTGCCCAGCCAGCCAATCCGAGCTGTTCGTGGTCCCCGTGCGCTACGCCTTGGCTGAAGAAAAGGCCGACAATCCGTGCTGCATTCCTGGCGTGAACACGCAAAGCCGTCCGATGGCGGCGCGTCGCTTGCGGGCCGGATTTGTTTATCTGTGGCAGGACAAAGGCCCCCTCAAACGCTATGCCGTCTCGCCGACGGGTCTGCTCGGAGAGCAAGCGCTCGATGCCGATTCGACCCTGGTGCTCGGCGGCACATTGACGGGCCTGGCGCTGGAAAAAATCCATGACGCGTGGATGCTCTACAGCGAGTTCCCATTGAACCCCGAGCACTGCCAATCGCTCAGCGACAGCAGCGCCAAACGTCGTGCGCACATGCGCCATGTGGCCTTGCGCACCGTGGCCAACGAACTGCAAGCCGAGCATTGCCCGCCGCTGGAAAAAGCCGTTGAGGTCATGGCCGAACTCATCCCCGGCACCTTCGCCCAGTCCATGAAAGCTGACCCGCAATGGGGCGCTGAGGATACCGGCACGCTGGGCGAAACCGTGATGAAAGACCCGACGCCGGCCAACATCAAGGCCTACACCGACGCCATGCACCGCGTGCGTGAGCGCGAGAACGCCATCGCCCGATATCCCGGCGCCCGCGACCAGCCGCCAGGCGAGTGGAGCGCCGAACCATGGGATGGCCAGGGCACTCAGGATTGGTTGGACAGCGCCAAGGCACAGGCCAAGGGATTATTTCCCGTGTTCGCCTGTCTGGATGACGACCTGGGCGTGCTGCGTGACATCAATCACGAGCAGGAATGGGTCGAGGCGGGTCACGAAAAATGGTTGGGCGAGAATAATGTTCGGCTGAGCATCGGCGGGTTTATTCGCAGCCTGATCACTGAAGATGGTGCCGAACTGGCCGGGTCCATCAGCTACCGCTACAAGGGTCGCGATATCGCGCTCACGCCCGGACAGGGCCAAGTCATGCTCGACACCCAGCATCGGCTGGATGAGGAGCTCAAGGCCGAAACCCGGGCCCGTCAATACGGCGGCCAGCCCACTCAGGCCGAAGCTGCCGCCCGCGATGCGCGTATCGCGGCCATCGTCGCCCCGGTACGGGCCTTTATTCCGGCGGACTTGTACAACGAAGTGGAATTCGTCGTCCGTGAATACCGCGCCGATAAACACGCCAACCTCAACAACCATTTCTTCAGTGCCAAGGTCGGCGAATACATCGCCCTCGAGGCGATGAACACCTGGTTCGCGCAGACCGCAGCAGCGCACTACCAACAGATCGAGCAGCGTCACACCGCGTTGTTTGCCGACCGAGGCGTGTACCTCAACCGCTCCCTCAGCGGCACCTGGTTTGTCGATTACTCCGACCTGGACACTCGCCACTGGCTGACCGAACTGGCCACCGGCTGCCTGACCGCCCAATGCCTGCGCGCCCAGGGCGCCGAGCAATATGCGGACTACGTGCGCGCCGCCGACGGCGGTGCCCTGAAACAACTGTTCAACGCCTGGACGCCCTCGATCGATGCGGCCGTTAACACCACCTCGCGCCTGGGCGAGTTGATGGCAGCCCTGGCCTCGGACAACATCAGCGCCACTCATCAGGCCTTGGCGCCCTTGAGCGCCGCGGTTCTGGAAGACATCGCGGCCATGGCCCGAGACGCGAGCAACCAATGGAGCCTGTTGGTCAATCGGCTGGCGGCAGCGTTGTTGTTGCTCAAGGGTGACGGCGCCTTCAGCGGCTCATGGATGGGCGTCTTTGTCGCCGCGCGCCTGGGCAGCGCCACGCGTTTGCAGTTCGTGACCGAGGCTGGCCGGCAGGTGTGGAAGTTGTTGGGGCAACAGGCCGAAGCGCTGGGCGACTGGGCGAAAGCGACGGGGAGGGCCATTGGTGCGGGGCGTGTTGAGCGGATTGTTCAATCCAGCCTGGTGATCAACAGCGGTGGGGTGGTGCCGTTGGCGGCGTTGTTGTTGAACCTGGTGAATGCGCATAACTATTTGAGCAAGGCCGGGGTGTTGGAGGGGATGGACAGCCGGCGGGTGAATGACACGGTTTCGGCGACGTTGTATGCGGCGGCGGCGTTGGTGGCGGTGGTTGATAACCAGGTGCGGAAGGGGTTTGGGACGGATCGGTTCTTTATTCGTTCATCTGCGGCTCCGACGCTTACGCTGTTTGGTGGGGTGATTGGCCTGTTATCTGTCGGTGCAGCATCCGCAGAGTTCAAGTCCTTACAAATACAGCTCGAGAGCGCTCAAAACCGAATTGACCCGTGGCTGGGGATGCGTCAGAGCGTGGTCGGTGGGCAAGTAGCGGCCTTCGGCGCCCAAGCGCTGTTAGGGTTGAGCTACACCGCCCGCGCCTTGGCAGGCTCAATAACCGTCGAAGCCGCCATCTCGCGTTACATGCTGTACATGGGACCGTTGAACTGGATCATTCTCGTGCTGGGCGTGCTGCACCTGGTTGCCAGGTTCTTTGAGCGGACGCCGCTGCAAAACTTCCTGAACTTCTGCTGCTGGTCAAAAACACGGGCGATCGATCTGCAGCCTATCGCGCCCAAAGCCCAACAGGACGAACTCGACCGGCTGTACTTCATCCTGTATGCACCTCGGGTCAGCATGCAAAGCAGCTCGGTGCTGGGCAGTGGCAATGGCCCATCCGGTTTGGCTTCCGTCAGTTCCATCAATGCGTTGACCATTGACTTGCCAGGGGCGGAGCCGGGTAGTGCCTACCTGGAACTGAGTATGGTCGGTGACCCGTTGGATACCCAGGCCTCCCACGACCTGATCAAAAACAGCCCGATCCACCACTACAAAGAACCGCGTCCCTGGCGAAACATGACGCCTCATTGGTTGTCCAGCAGTGTCTGTCAGTGGATACCGTTCAAGGAAGGTCAGGGCTTACGCTTA
>DQGF01000286.1 GCA_003525045.1 Pseudomonas sp.
GGCAAGCCTCGCTCCTACGGGGAATTCGTCTTCGTTAGAGGATATTGGAGTAATCCGCTTCGATCCGGTCCAGGCTCAAGTGATTGAGGAAGTTGGAGAAGCACATCCACGCCGACAGCGCGTTCAAGTCGCGGAACTGATCCGGCAAATACTTGGGCGGTACCACCAGGCCTTCATCCACCAACTGGCGCAAGGTCCGCATATCCTCAAGTGTGGTCTTGCCGCAAAACAGCAGCGGTATCTGCTCCAGCTTGCCTTTACGCACGGCCAACTGAATGTAGTTGTAAACCATGATAAAGCCCTTGAGGTAGGACAAGTCCTTGGTAAACGGCAGACCTGTCGGTACCGAACCGCGGAAAACCCGACTGGCGTTGCCATAGCTTTCGGCCATTTCGAAGCCTTGCTCGCGGAAGAACTCGAAGATCTGCAGAAAGTCCGCGCCCTCCTCCACCATGTGAATGGCGCGGGTGCGGTTGGTCAGTTTGCGCAGGCGACTCGGGTAAGAGGCAAACGTGATGATCTCCATCAGGATCGCCAGGCCTTCCTGGGTCACCGTCGACGACGGTGGCCCCTTGGACAGAAAGGTGCAGATCGGCTGGTTCAGACCATTGAGCGTGGTGCCCACATGCACCAGCCCTTCGTGGACTTCCAGGGCGCGCACGTCACGCTCGTTGAACATCGCGTCGGTGCGAATCTTGATGTAGTCGGCGCCGGCCGCCGCATCGGCAACGATGCCGTCGGACTCGAACACCCGAATGGTGTCCTCGGCCTCACCAAACACCTTGCTCAACCGGGTTTGCAATAAATTTACGGCGTCCTTGGCGGTGAGGATTTTCGGCTCGTCCTTAAGGTCTCCACGGCCGTCGATATTGTTCAGGTAATCGGAGAGCATCAGGCCCAGATCGGACAGGGTCGGGTCGCCAGCGTGGAACGCGTCAGACGCAGCGCCGTACAGCTCCTGGGAAATCAGGCCGAAATCCTCGGTGCCACGCGCTTCGAGCATGCGCACCACCATGCGGTACTCCTTGCACATACGACGCATGATTTGGCCGACCGGGTTGAACTGGCCGAGCTGGCGGGTGATATCGCGTTCGATGTTCTGGAATTCCAGTTTCACCTTGCTGGAGTCGAAGGCCAATGGCCGGTTCAGGTAGTAATCGCGGTCTACCGCCGGCATTTCCTTGCCCTTGGCCTTGAGGAAACCCTTGCGAATGGTGTCGTCCCACTTGACCGCATCGAGGACGCGAATCGGCGTCTGCGCCAGCACAATGCGATCGGATAAAATGCGTATCGACTGCTGGTAATCGTCCACCCGAAACTCCTGTAGAAAAACCGTTACTTGCTGGGTTATTTGGTTTTGACCAAGCGCTGGTAACGCACCGCTTCGACGAACACATCGGAATTGGCCGGATCGTCGAGGTAGGCGAATACCTGGTCCATGCTGGTGTTGATCAGCACACCCTCGCCGTCGTCGGTCTGGAAGCCTTCGCCGCTGAGGACTTTCTGCCCCAGGGCCTGGTTGATCTGCTCGAGGTCGAGGTTGTAGACCACCAGTTCTTGCTTATCGTTGAGTTCGAATCCGGCGATGATGAAATGTCCGCCGAACTGCGCCGGCACTTTCGCTGACAGATACCAACGACTGCCATGGCGCGACATCGTGAAGGAATAAGCTTCGCGCTCCCTGGGCCTGGCCTTGAAGTAGCTGACCGCCTGATAGCGATTGCCACCGATGCGTGTCAATTCCAGGTTCATCGGTTCACCCCAGGCGTTGGTGCTGGTCCATTTGCCGAGCAACCCTTTGGGTGCGGGGTCGCTGCTGGGCAGCGGCTCCTTGAAGGTCACCAGACAGCCACTGAGCAGCAGGAACGACAAGGCGATCACAACGACACGCCAGGCTTTCATTCAATACTCCCTATGAACGGACACCGCCCCGAATGGTCACCGCCCCTGTAGGAGCGAGGCTTGCCCGCGAAAGCGTTTTAGCATTCAACATATAGGTTGACTGACACAACGCCTTCGCGGGCAAGCCTCGCTCCTACAGGGTCCCGGTCCACCGCGGGATTACACCGACGCCAATACCAAATGCATGTAGCGCGTGAGGATTCCGAGCATTTCCTCTTCAGCGGCAGGCTCAGCGTCGTTGAGCAGGCCCTGATATTCCATCCGTCCGATAATCGCCGTCAACACTTTGGCATCCTGTTGTGGCTCACGGGAACCCAATACCTGGAAAAACTGGCAAGTACCCTGCAGGAGAATTTGCTGGTGGGAACGCACCAGCTCCGCCAGACGCGGGTTCAACAGCGCTTCTTGACGGAAGGCCTGCTCGGCCATCAAGTGTTCGCGACGGTTCTGCAACTGGCGATGAACATAGTCGGACGTCAGCCGCGCAATGTCGTCTGCCAGTTGTGAGCGGGACTCGGGGCTGCCATCGCCATAGGCGACCATCTCACGCAGCAGACCTTCGTTGCTGGCCCACAACTGGGCCATGAAGGCCGCGCTGCGCTCCACGTATTGGGCGAAGGTATCGGTGAGCAGGTCATCGATATCCTTGAAATAGTAAGTGGTGGCCGACAGCGGCACACCCGCCTCGGCGGCCACCGCACGGTGCCGTACAGCCCGCACGCCATCGCGCACGACAATGCGCATCGCCGCATCGAGAATGTCCTGTCGACGCTGCTCGCTGCCCTGTCGGCTGGCCTTGCGGCCCTGGTACTGAACACTTTCAGCGACCGCACTGGCGATACCCGCTGCACCTTTTTGAGCCATTGCACAGTTCACGACAGGTATTCCTCTCTTACTTCAAAAGTAACAAATTGATACGTTTGTACCAGACAGGCAATAAAAAGCCGCCCATTTCAGGCGGCTTTTTAGTTGAAACATTTAGGCTTGCGGCCGCATGTGCGGGAACAGGATCACGTCGCGGATCGACGGGGAGTTGGTCAGCAGCATCACCAGGCGGTCGATGCCGATACCTTCACCGGCGGTCGGCGGCATGCCGTATTCGAGTGCGCGAACGAAGTCGGCATCGTAGTGCATGGCCTCGTCGTCGCCAGCGTCCTTGTCAGCCACCTGAGCCATGAAGCGCTCGGCCTGGTCTTCCGCGTCGTTCAACTCGGAATAGGCGTTGGCGATTTCACGGCCGCCGATGAACAGTTCAAAACGGTCGGTGACGTTCGGGTTATCGTCGTTACGACGGGCCAGCGGCGACACTTCGAACGGGTACTGGGTAATGAAGTGCGGCTGCTCCAGCTTGTGCTCGACCAGCTCTTCGAAAATCATCACTTGCAGCTTGCCCAGACCTTCAAAGCCCAGCACCTTGGCGCCGGCCTTCTTGGCGAGGGCGCGGGCCTTGTCGATGTCGGTCAGGTCGTCGGCGGTCAGCTCAGGGTTGTACTTGAGGATCGAGTCGAACACCGACAGACGCACGAACGGTTGGCCGAAGTGGAACACCTTGTCGCCGTAAGGCACGTCGGTGCTGCCCAGAACCAGCTGCGCCAGCTCGCGGAACAGTTCTTCGGTCAGGTCCATGTTGTCTTCGTAGTCGGCGTAGGCCTGGTAGAACTCCAACATGGTGAATTCAGGGTTGTGACGAGTCGAAACGCCTTCGTTACGGAAGTTGCGGTTGATCTCGAACAC
>DQGF01000561.1:0-1379 GCA_003525045.1 Pseudomonas sp.
TCCCACACGACCCACCATTTTTGTAGCAGTTTTAAAAGTCTGGAAGGCCCACGCAAGTGAGGATTTCCGGATTTTTTTTTGCCCGCGATTTGAGCTCGTCACGGGGCGGCGTTACACCGCGTAACGCAGGTCAGAATCATCTTTTGCATCCGCGGGATATTCTGTAGCCTTGCGCAGCTCCAACGTTGTCCATGCCTGATGATACTCACTCTCCCGGCGGTACCCTGAAGGGGCCGGAGCCGGGTGTATACTCGACTTTCGCGCGAAAGCGCCTGCAGGTCTTGCGAACATGACGCAGATTTCCGAACGCCTTCTGGTTCAAGCCCATCTCGACGCCAAGCAGCCCAAGCCGCTGACTGCCGAGGAAGAGGCCTACTACCGCGCCGCCATCGCTGCCGAGCTCAAGGCTCAGGACGCGGTGCTGGTTGCCCATTTCTATTGCGATCCAGTCATTCAGGCCCTGGCCGAAGAAACCGGTGGCTGCGTCTCCGACTCGCTGGAGATGGCCCGCTTCGGCAATGCTCACCCGGCCAAGACAGTGGTCGTCGCCGGTGTGAAGTTCATGGGTGAAACCGCCAAAATCCTCAACCCTGAAAAACGCGTGCTGATGCCGACCCTGGAAGCGACCTGCTCCCTGGACCTGGGTTGCCCGGTCGACGAGTTTTCGGCGTTCTGTGATCAGCACCCGGAACGTACGGTGGTGGTGTATGCCAACACTTCGGCGGCGGTCAAGGCGCGGGCGGACTGGGTGGTGACTTCCAGCTGCGCCCTGGAGATCGTCGAAAGCCTGATGGATAACGGCGAAACGATCATCTGGGGTCCGGACAAGCATTTGGGTACTTACATTCAGCGCCAGACCGGCGCGGACATGTTGCTGTGGGACGGTGCCTGCATCGTCCACGAAGAGTTCAAGTCCAAGCAGCTCGAAGACATGAAAGCGTTGTACCCGGATGCAGCGATTCTGGTGCATCCGGAGTCGCCGACGGCGGTGATCGAGCTGGCGGATGCGGTGGGTTCCACCAGTCAGCTGATCGCGGCGGCGCAAAGTTTGCCGAACAAGACCCTCATCGTCGCCACCGACCGCGGCATCTTCTACAAGATGCAGCAGCTGTGCCCGGACAAGGTCTTCATCGAAGCGCCAACGGCCGGTAACGGCGCAGCGTGCCGTAGCTGCGCACATTGCCCGTGGATGGCGATGAACACCCTTGAGCGCCTGCTGAAGAGCTTGAAGGAGGGGGCGAATGAGATCTTTGTCGATCCGGCGTTGATTCCGCAGGCGATTCGGCCGTTGAAGCGGATGTTGGATTTCACCCAGGCAGCGCGGATGAAGTTGGCGGGTAACGCCTAATATCTGTCAGAGAAGTCGCAAAACCTGTGGG
>DQGF01000561.1:1712-5690 GCA_003525045.1 Pseudomonas sp.
CTCGCGAAGAGGGCGTGTCAGTCGACATTAATGTTTGCTGATACACCGCCTTCGCGAGCAGGCTCGCTCCCACAGTGATTTTCGTGAGGCTGAATTATTTGGTCTTCTTCGGGATGCGTACGAGCTGGGTATTGGAGTACATGTCATGCCAGCTGCGTTTCTGTTTGTCGAACAGCGACCAGAAGAACCCCAGCCCGACGCACAACAACGAAGCGATCGACACCACAAAGCGCAACAGCGCCTGCCACAGGCTGATGGATGAGCCGTCGGCGTTCTGCACGCGGATGCACCAGACCTGCATGCCCAGAGTCTGGCCGGACCAGGTCCAGAACTTGGCGAAAAAGCCGAACAGCACGAACAGCAGCACCGTCGAGAGCAACGGGTCACCGTCCAGCGCACCGGCTTCGGTCAGGGTGCGCATTTTATCCTCGCCGAGGATCGCCATCTGAATCATCTTGTAAATGCCACTGGTGACGATGAGCAAGGCGGTACACAGCAAGAAATCATAGAACATCGCTGCCAGGCGACGACCCAGGCCAGCGGCAGGAAATTCGCCCTGGGGTTTCAGCAGGTGTTTCGACATGGCAGGGCTCTCGGCGAAAAAAGAAGCCATTTTACGGATTTATGCGCACAAAAAAGCCCCTGATGTCACCAACAGGGGCTTTTTCGTTACAGAAGGTTAGGCTTCTGCTTGTACCTCGTCAGCCTGCATGCCTTTCTGGCCTTGCACAGCGACGAAAGTCACTTTCTGGCCTTCTTTCAGGCTCTTGAAGCCGTTGCCCTGAATGGCACGGAAATGCACGAACAGATCCGGACCGCTTTCGGGAGTGATAAAACCAAAACCTTTCTCGTCGTTAAACCACTTGACGGTACCGCTCTGACGTTGGGACATTTCTTATTTCCTTTGACGCAAAATTAATGACAGTCTCCTTCTCATGAAAGAGTACTGGGGCTGGTTGCAGGAGAGTAAGAAGACGTCGAACGGGATGTAGCTAACTTGTAGGCTACTGCCCAGGTCACGATTCCAAGCGACCCATGCAAACACAGTGAACAAACTCTACGCCAACTACAGGAGAAAAAACAAGCCCTGCGAAGGGCCCGGATTTGCTGCGTCGGTGCGTATACGCCGCAACTAGTGCTGGCTTATGCGTTAACGGTGTTCAGTTGTTTTCAATTGTTATAAGCAACGTTCATAATCGAAGCTTAGAGTCCGAGGTATGCACTGTTTGATGGCGGTTGCGTTACACATTAGTGCACTTTCAACGCAACCGCGTTACTTATAGAAACAGTCAATCAGCCGCGGTAGTAGCGTTGTGGAACAAATGGCATTTTGCTTACAAGCAAAGGCACCTTTTTCCCACGAACAATTGCCCATACCGGCGTATCGAGAGCGATGTAAGCGCTGTCGATGTAGCCCATCGCCAATGGGCCACCCAGGGTCGGACCGAAACCACCGCTGCAAACGGTCCCGATGATGTCTCCTGCCTCGTTGACGATCTCTGCCCCTTCGCGCACTGGCGTGCGTTCCTGAGGCAACAGGCCAACGCGTTTACGGCTGACACCGGCTTGCTGGTGAGCGAATACGGTTTCAGCGCCAGGGAAGCCACCGGCCCGCGCGCCATCGGCACGACGAGGCTTGGAAATGGCCCACAGCAGGCTGGCCTCGATCGGGGAAGTCTCGGTATTCATGTCATGCCCGTAGAGGCACAGGCCGGCTTCCAGACGCAGGGAGTCGCGCGCGCCAAGGCCGATGGCCGCCACTTCAGGTTCGGCCAGCAGGGCGCGAGCCAGGGCCTCGGCGCTGGCGGCGGGCACGGAGATTTCGAATCCGTCTTCACCGGTGTAGCCCGAGCGGCTGACAAAGCAATCCACCCCTAGCAGTTTCACGCTGGCAAACTGCATGAACGTCATCTTCGCCACTTCAGGCGCCAGGCGTGCGAGCACGGTGACGGCGGCCGGGCCTTGCAACGCCAGCAACGCGCGTTCTTCGAACAGCGGCTCGATCGTGCATTGGTCGCCGATGTGCTTTTGCAGATGCGCCAGGTCCTGATCCTTGCAGGCAGCGTTGACCACCAGGAACAGTTCGTCATTACCCAGGTTGGCGACCATCAGGTCGTCGAGAATGCCCCCGGTCTCGTTGGTGAACATCGCATAGCGCTGCATGCCCACCGGCAGGTCGATGATGTCCACCGGTACCAGGGTTTCCAGGGCCTTGGCGGCATTGGCGCCAGTCAGGTGGATCTGGCCCATGTGCGAGACATCGAACAACCCGGCCTGTTCACGGGTGTGCTGATGTTCTTTCATCACGCCCAGCGGATATTGCACCGGCATGTCATAGCCGGCGAACGGCACCATGCGGGCACCGAGTTCGATGTGCAGAGCGTGCAGCGGGGTTTTCGACAGTTGTTCGGTGGACATATTCAGCTCCTGAAAAGTAGGCAGATGCGCGTGAGCATCAGCACTCGATAATGTTGACCGCCAAACCGCCACGGGCGGTTTCCTTGTATTTGCTTTTCATGTCGGCGCCGGTCTGGCGCATGGTGCGGATGACCTTGTCGAGGGAGACGAAGTGCTGACCGTCGCCGCGCAGGGCCATGCGTACCGCATTGATGGCCTTGACCGAACCCATGGCATTGCGCTCGATGCAGGGTACTTGCACCAGTCCGCCGATCGGGTCGCAGGTCAAGCCGAGGTTGTGTTCCATACCGATTTCGGCGGCGTTTTCCACTTGCTGCACGGTGCCTCCCAGGACTTCGCACAAGGCGCCGGCCGCCATTGAGCACGCCACGCCGACCTCGCCCTGACAGCCGACTTCGGCACCGGAGATCGAGGCGTTTTCTTTGTAGAGGATGCCGATGGCCGCTGCCGTGAGCAAAAAGCGCACGACGCCGTCTTCGTTGGCGCCGGGGATGAAGCGCATGTAGTAATGCAACACCGCCGGGACGATCCCTGCTGCACCGTTAGTGGGCGCTGTCACGACGCGGCCGCCGTTGGCGTTTTCTTCGTTGACCGCCAGGGCGTACAGGTTGACCCAGTCCAGTACCGACAGCGGATCGCGCAAGGACGATTCCGGGTTCTTGCACAACTGCCGATGCAGCGCCGCCGCCCGGCGTTTGACCTTCAAGCCGCCGGGCAGGATGCCTTCGTTGCGGCAACCGGCAGCGACGCAGTCCTGCATCACTTGCCAGATTTTCAGCAGGCCGGCGCGGGTTTCCGCTTCCGGACGCCAGGCACTTTCGTTGGTCAGCATCACCTGGCTGATCGACAAGCCGTAGGTGCTGCAGTGACCGAGCAGGTCCTTGGCGCTTTTGAACGGGAAGGTCAGCTTTGTAGCGTCTTCGACGATGCGGTCGGCGCCGGCGGCGTCTTCATCGACGACGAAACCGCCACCGACCGAGTAGTACTCGCGGCTGCGGACTTGCAAGCCGGCAGCGTCGAACGCGCGAAAAATCATGCCGTTGGGGTGATAGGCCAAGGGTTTGCGGATCATCGCCAGGTGTTCTTTTTCGTTGAACGCAATACTGTGTTCGCCGAGCAGGTTCAAGCGTCCACTGCCGCGAATTTCTTGCAGGCGAGCGGCGACAGTCTCGGTGTCCACGGTGTCCGGGTGTTCGCCTTCCAGGCCGAGCAACACCGCCTTGTCGCTGCCGTGGCCTTTACCGGTGGCGCCAAGCGATCCGTAGAGTTCGACTTTCATGCCTGTGGTCGCGGCCAGCAGCCCTTCCCGGCGCAGACCTTCGACGAAGCGTGCAGCAGCACGCATCGGGCCGACGGTGTGGGAGCTGGAGGGGCCGATGCCAATCTTGAACAGGTCGAACACGCTTAAAGCCATGGTTGTTCTCCGGTTTTCTTGTTATGGGAATGGCGCAATCTGGTGCCAGGCGCAGATCCCCTGTGGGAGCGAGCCTGCTCGCGAAAGCGGTGGATCAGTCGCCATCAATGTTGCCTGACACACTGCTTTCGCGAGCAGGCTCGCTC
>DQGF01000395.1:0-264 GCA_003525045.1 Pseudomonas sp.
CCGGGCGCCCGACTTCACCAGGGCGTTGTTGCGAAAGGCCACCCCGACGCCCATGCCGATCAGCCAGCGGCCGTCCCGTTGCGTGCCGGGTTGCGCATGACGCTGACTCCAGCCGAATCGCTGCGCCCCGGTGCGCAGGCATTCGACCAACTGCCGCTTGGAAAACGGCCGTTTGGGGTGGGTCGGATCGACTTGGGTGTCATTGAGGATGCGGAACTCGATGGGGTCGAGTTGCAGTTTCTCCGCCATCTCGTCCATGGCGAT
>DQGF01000395.1:564-927 GCA_003525045.1 Pseudomonas sp.
TCCGCCATCTCGTCCATGGCGATTTCCAGGGCCATCAAGCCAGGTGTCTCACCCGGTGCGCGCATGGCATTGCCTTCCGGCAGATCGAGTGTCGTCAGCCGCATCGTCACCAAGCGGTTTTCACCGGCATACAACAGCTTGCTCGGTTGCGCGGCGCGCTCGACTTTGCCGCCGGGCAAGTCGCCGGACCAGCCTTCGTGGGCCATGGCGGTGATCTTGCCCTCTTGGGTGGCACCGATACGGATGCGCTGAATGGTTGCCGGACGGTGGGTGGAGTTGTTGATCATCAACGGTCGGGCCAGGGCGACTTTCACCGGTCTGCCGGCCAGGCGTGCGCCGAGGGCGGCGAGCAGCGCATCCGAA
>DQGF01000395.1:1231-1986 GCA_003525045.1 Pseudomonas sp.
CAGCGCATCCGACCTTATGAACAGTTTGCCGCCGAAACCTCCGCCGATATAGGGCGAGATCAGCCGCACCTTCTTCTTCGGCATTCTGAGGGTGGTCGCCAGATCGGTGACGGACCAGTCGATCATCTGATTCGACGTCCACAGCGTCAGCTGGTCGCCTTGCCAGGACGCCATCGACGCGAAGGGTTCCATCATCACATGGGCCTGATCGGGGGTGGTGTAGGTCGCATCCAGTTGCACCGGCGCGGCCGCGAACGCACCAGCAAAATCGCCATGCACGGTGTCGGCCATCTGCTTCTTGGCTTCGACCCCCGAGCCGCGCGAGCTGGCGAGATCGAACGCGCCTTTAGTGCTGACATAGGACACGTTCACCAGTTGCGCGGCGGCCCGTGCCTGCTCGAAGGTTTCTGCCACCACCAATGCCACGGCCTGGTGATAGTGCTCAATGGCGGGTCCGCCAAGTAAGGTCGCGGTGTTGTATTTGCCTTTGCCGAGCTTGCCGGCATTCGCCGCCGTGACGATGGCGATCACGCCCGGCGCCGACTGCGCCACCTCCAGATCCATCGAAGCGATACGGCCCTTGGCGATGGCCGAACCGACCACCACGCCATAAGCCTGGTTCGGTACGACGTCATGGTGTTCGTAGGCATAAGGTGCAAGGCCGGTGGTCTTTAACGGCCCTTCGATCCGGGTCGTGGCCTTGCCGACGACCTTCATCCGGTCGATCGGGTTGGTGGTGGCGGGCGTATCGAATT
>DQGF01000395.1:2280-2877 GCA_003525045.1 Pseudomonas sp.
GGTTGTTGGTGGCGGGCGTATCGAATTTCATGCCTGAGCCCTCGCTTGTGCCATCACCGAAGCGAGCGTGCGCTCGACCAGGGTCAGTTTGAATGCGTTTTCATCGGTGGGGGTGGCGCCGGCGAGCAACTGTTCGCTCACCGCTTTGGCGCCTTGGGACATCGCGGCTTCGGCTGCCTCCACGCGCCACGGTTTGTGCGCGACACCGCCCAATGCGATACGTCCAGATCCGTCTTTCTGAATCACCGCGCCCACCGAGATCAGGGCGAATGCGTAAGAGGCGCGGTCACGGACTTTTTGATAGAGGTGCAGGCCACCGAGTGGAGCGGGCAGCGTGACGGCGGTGATTAATTCGTGCGCGGCCAGGGTGGTTTCTATATTGGGTGTATTGCCAGGCAGTCGGTGCAAGTCGGCGAGCGCAAGGGTGCGTGTCGTGCCATCGGGACGCACGGTCTCGACCTGAGCATCCAGGGCGCGCATCGCCACGGCCATGTCGCTGGGATGGGTGGCAATGCAGGCATCACTGACACCGATGATCCCCAGCGGCCGACTGAAGCCGCCAATGGCTGCGCAGCCACTGCCGGGCTGGCGCTTGTT
>DQGF01000395.1:3196-3485 GCA_003525045.1 Pseudomonas sp.
CACGGCTGGTTAGTGTCATAAAAGTAAGGGCAGCGGGTGCGTTGCAACAGATTGCCCGCCGTGGTCGCCCGGTTGCGCAACTGGCCGGAAGCACCGGCGAGCAGGGCGCGGGAGAGCAGGCCATAGTCCTTGCGGATGCGTGCGTCGGCGGCCAGGTCGGTGTTTCTGACCAGTGCGCCGATTCTCAGACCGCCTTCGGGCGTGGCTTCGATCCGGTCCAGGGCGAGGCCATTGACGTCGATCAGGTGCGTCGGCGTCTCGATGTCCAGCTTCATCAGGTCCAGCAGGT
>DQGF01000395.1:3793-3967 GCA_003525045.1 Pseudomonas sp.
GGTTGGTGCCGCCGGCGATGAACCGTGAGCCATCGACCTGCGAAGCCAGCGCCGCGGCCTCGGCCGGCGATTTGGCGCGTAAATAGGTAAAGGGCCTCATACCGTGTCCTGCGCGACTTCAGTGATCGCCTCGATGATGTTGGAGTACGCACCGCAGCGGCAGATGTTGCCGCT
>DQGF01000395.1:4246-4536 GCA_003525045.1 Pseudomonas sp.
CGGCAGATGTTGCCGCTCATGCGTTCCTGGATTTCACTGGCGATCATTTGTGGCTGATCAGTGAGACTGGGACTGGCATGACTGGGAATGCCATCGCGAATTTCACCCAGCACCGCCACCGCGGAACAGATCTGCCCCGGTGTGCAATAGCCGCACTGATAACCGTCGTGCTTGATGAACGCCGCCTGCATCGGGTGCAGTTTGTCCGGTGTGCCCAGCCCTTCGATGGTGGTGACCTTGGAGCCTTCGTGCATCACCGCCAGGGTCAGGCAGGAATTGATCCGCCGCCC
>DQGF01000395.1:4893-5454 GCA_003525045.1 Pseudomonas sp.
GCGCCGCACTGGCCATGATCGCAACCCTTTTTGGTGCCGGTGAGCTGCAGGTTTTCCCGCAGCGCGTCGAGCAACGTGGTGCGGGTGTCGAGATCCAGCGCTCGCGGTTGACCGTTCACCTGGAACGACACTTTGGCCTTGATCGGGCGTGCCGCGTTGGCGGCGGATGCTCGCGCCGAAATGAACGGTGGCAGCGCCACGGCTGCCGCCGTTACCGCGCCCACGATCAGAAATGTGCGCCGGGAGATCGACATCAGGTCACGGTCGTCCATTGGTTCGATTCCTATAGGTGGTTGGCGTTGCCAGTCCTCATCCAAAGAGTGACCCGCATCCTGGCGGAATGTTTTTGCGTTTTTCGGCTATAGAGTTATGCGTGCTGCTCATGAATCGGCACGGACATTCTCGCCTTGTGTGTTGCGCGACGTCATCATCACCCAGCACTGCGGACCTCAGGCCACTGATGGATCGGGAGCGGGCAGGGAAGTCATGTCGATCACAAAGCGATAGCGCACATCGGAGCGTTCCATGCGTTCGTAGGCCTCGTTGATCTGCTCCATGCGG
>DQGF01000395.1:5811-5975 GCA_003525045.1 Pseudomonas sp.
CAGAAGTCGAGCATTTCCTGGGTTTCACGGATGCCGCCGATAGGCGAACCGGCGATGCGCCGACGGCCGAGCAGCATCGAGACGGTGTTCTGCTCCTCCATCGGGCCGACCTGACCGACGATCACCAGGGTGCCGTCGACATCCAGCAGCGGTACATAAGGGTC
>DQGF01000395.1:6267-9311 GCA_003525045.1 Pseudomonas sp.
GGTACATAAGGGTTGAGGTCGTGCTTGACCGGTACGGTGTCGATGATCAGGTCGAAACTCGATTGCGCCTTCTTCATCTCGGCACTGTCGGACGACACCAGCAGTTGATGTGCACCGAGGGCGAGGGCGTCGGCAGTTTTGTCTTTCGAACGGCTGAGCACGGTGACTTTCGCGCCCATGCCAGCGGCGAGTTTGACTGCCATGTGACCCAGGCCACCGAGCCCGATGACACCGACGCGGCTGCCAGGCACCACCTTCCAGGTGCGCAGGGGCGAATAGGTGGTGATGCCCGCGCACAGCAACGGCGCAACTTTGGCGAGGTCCAGGGTTTCTGGCACTCGCAGCACGAATTCCTCGCGCACCACCAAGTGTTTTGAGTAGCCGCCCTGAGTCGGCTCATGGGTGATCCGGTCAAGGCCGCAGTAGGTGCCGGTGTTGCCTTCGCGGCAGAGTTGTTCCTCGCCCTTGTGGCACTGATCGCAGGTCTGGCAGCTGTCGACCATGCACCCGACGGCGACGGTATCGCCCGATTTGTAGCGGGTGACATCGCTACCGACGGCGGTGACCCGACCGACGATTTCATGACCGGGGACAATCGGGTAGGTAGTCCAGCCCCAATCATTGCGGGCGGTGTGCAGGTCTGAATGGCAGACGCCGCAGTACAGGACTTCCATGGCCACATCGTTGCTGCGCAGGTCGCGACGGGCGAATGTGAACGGCGCCAGCGGCGTCTCGGGCGATCGAGCGGCGTAACCAACGGTTTTCATCTGCATACCTCTGGAGTAACGGAAAGACTCATCCTTCACATACTAGAAAGCTTTGATGAATCCATTAAGGGTAATAAACCGCATGGAGTCATGAATTGGGTTCATCAATGGCAGTCGACGATCGCTCCGTGGGAACGATCATTGCGTAGCGTAGAGTACTTTTGCGAGTAAGCCGCCCCGGCACGTTATGATAGGCAGCTGCGCAATCGACGCTTCACATCCGCCCCCGGAGTCAGCCCCTGCAATGCCCCAGATCACCCATTACCAATCCCCATGTCCAGAGCCGGTCAACAGCCAGATCCTGCAAATGGTCGTCGACTACCTGACTGACATCAGCATGGTCGCGATCCCGCCGAGCAACCTGTTGTACAACATCTATCAGTACGCGATCGGCTATGAGGTTCACCTCTATCTGGAGGCCTTGAACGGGGCGAAAGGGATTGCCGTTGAGTTGCTGGTCGCGACCGACGATGACGACCCGGAGAAGGTCGTCGGCTTTTTGCTGTCCCTGCCGGTCAAGGACGATCCAGAGGCATGTGGCGTGGCGTATATGGCGGTTCATGCAAGTCATCGGCGCCAGGGTATTGCGCGGCGGATGCTGCGCGAGATGGTTGGCCGCTACCCCCATGCCGAGTTGACCTGCGCTGTGGCCAAGGTGCCGTATTTCGAGTCGATGGGCTTTGAGGTGGTGGGCGTGCGCAGTACTCAGGTGCTGATGAACACCCGCGACCATGGCAGTGAAGGTTTGATGGGGTTGCTGGATGTGGCGTCGATCTACAGCTCGCTGGAGGTGCGGCAGATTCATACCTATCTGCTGCAAAAACACGGCAAGCGGGCGATGCTCGATGCGGAGAAGCAGCGGGATCGGCATCTGGACCAGATGACGCGCAAGGCGCATGAGTTTGTGCGCGGGCGTTTGGGGGAAGGGGCACGTTAACACCACCCTTCCAGGTGACTCGCTCCCACAAGGGATCTTTGTCAGCTATGGATCGAGTTCGATCAGACGTACAAAGCCCGTTCAATGCCGGGCTTTTTCTTGTTCTGGAATTCGTACAGATAAAAAAGAGCCTCAACGCTCTTTGATGGGGAGGTAGAAGAGCCCTTGAGGCTCAAGATGCGCATGAAGCAAGTGGCGAGCTTGTTGGGGTTCACTGCATTCACCACTTACGCAACGGCTTGAACAAACAAGCGGCTGCGTAGAAATATCGTAGAAAGGTGGGGTTTTCCACTCAAGTACCATTAGTCGCATGCTGGTTCAGGCATCAACCCCGGCTCAAGTTGTCGCAAGTCGGCGCGCGCTTGTTTTCATAAGCGGCCGACGGCATGTGATTGCCGGTGGCGAAGGCGATGAAAATGTCACCGCTGTGGTCTTCATTGCCGCCGCCGGTGCGGGCCAGACCGAGGCTGGCGCGTTGGGCCAGGCGCGTGCATTGATGCGGCAGCAACGGCGCATCGGTGGCCAGGCAGACGACGATCGAGCCCATGCCTGGATGTGGCAGAAGCGCTTTAAGGAATGGCGAGTCGGCCTGTGCCATGTAGCGCCCGACCGGGTAGCCGTCGACGCGCAATTCGTGGCGGATGCCGTGATTGGCCTGGACGATGGCACCCACGGTCCAGCCGCCCTGGGCACTGTTCAGACGTCGGGAGGCGGTGCCGATCCCGCCCTTGAATTCGTGCCAGATCATGCCGCTGCCACCCCCGACCGCACCCTCGATGACCGGGCCGTCTACCGCCGAGCGCAGGGCCTCGGCCACGTGTTCAGGTTCCACATGGAAGCCATTGATGTCATTGAGCAGGCCGTCGAAAGTTTCCAGCACCACGGGCATGTTCCAGTAAAGCCGTCCGTCATCCGGCTACTGCTCACGGTCCAGCACAATCAGCGCATCGCGCATCACGCCCAGGCGATGGGTGTTGGTGAAGGCGATCGGACTGGTCAACAGGCCGGCCTCACGAATCCATTCCAGACCCGTGGCGTCGCCGTTGCCATTGAGCACGTGGACCCCGGCAAAGCATGGTTGCAGGCAGGTCG
This sequence comes from Pseudomonas sp., assembly GCA_003525045.1. Classification (GTDB taxonomy): domain Bacteria; phylum Pseudomonadota; class Gammaproteobacteria; order Pseudomonadales; family Pseudomonadaceae; genus Aquipseudomonas. The sequence goes on from DQGF01000395.1 coordinate 9,064, forward strand.
AGCCGGGGCGCGGTTCGATCAGGGTGACACCGGTCAGAATGTCATGGCTGTTGGCGGTGCGTCCTCGTACGTTGCTGTGGCCGACCCGAACGCCGGGCACATCGGTGATGGCGTTGAGCGGGCCGGGCTGCAGTTGGCCGAACTGGATGTTCAGGTCGCGGGCAAAAAAATGGTAATGGATTATCAGTCAAGGCATGGGCGCCGCATCACCTGTGGGAGCGAGCCTGCTCGCGAAGACGGAGTGTCAG
>DQGF01000285.1 GCA_003525045.1 Pseudomonas sp.
GCCTTCGCCGGCAAGCCTGGCTCCTACAGGTATTTCACTCATGCCCCACAAAACTCAAAGGATTGCCCGATATTTCCTGCTCTATTGCCCGGTGGGTGAGCCTGCAGTATCGCGAACGCGGCTAACCCAGCATCTGACTCAGCACTGCGCGCAGCTTGCCGGGTTTCACCGGTTTGTTCAGCAGCGGTGCCTCGAGCCTTTGCAAGGCGCTGCGACACTGGTCGGTGCGATCCGCGGTGATGATGACCGCTGGAATCACTTGGCCGAAATGCTGGCGCAAATGCCGGACCACCTCACAGCCCACCACTCCGTGATCGAGGTGGTAGTCGGCCAGGATCAGTTCCGGTGCCTGGCCCTGCAACGCCGTCAGCGCGGAAGCTTCATCGGTGGCGATCACCACTTCGCAGCCCCACTGCCCGAGTAGCGCGCTCATGCTTTCAAGGATGCTGACTTCGTTATCCAGTACCAGCAAACGCCGACCCGGCAGTGGGTTGCCCGTACCCGGCTGGGGCGCGGCCTGACTGATCGGCAACGGAATCTCATGGGAAATCGGCACGTCGATGCTGAACATCGAACCGCGCCCCGGCCGCGAATGAACCTGAATCCTGTAGTCGAGGATTTTCGCGATGCGCTCGACAATCGCCAGCCCCAGCCCTACGCCCTTGCGGTCGGCGGCGCGGCCGACATCCAGTTGATTGAACTCGAGAAAGATCGAATCCAGCCGGTCCGCGGCAATCCCGCGTCCGGTGTCCCAGACTTCCAGGCGCAGCATTGCGCCGCGCCGCCGCGCACCCAGCAGGATGCTGCCCGCGTCGGTGTAACGGAAGGCGTTGCTGAGAAAGTTGCGCAGGATCCGCGTCATCAGGCGCAAGTCGGTGCTGATGGCGTAGTCGCCCATGTGCACGCGCAGGTTCAACCCGGCGGCTTCGGCCACCGAGCGGAACTCCGACACCAGCGGCCCGAGTAACTCATCGAGGCGATACAGCGCAATGTCCGGTTTGACCGCGGCCTGATCGAGCCGGGAAATGTCGAGCAGATCGGTGAGCAAATCTTCTGCCCCTTCCAGGGCCTGGTGCGTACGTTCCACCAGCACCTGTTCGACCTCGGGCAGTTTGCGCTCGCGCAAGGTCGAGATCAGTAAACGCGCGGCGTTGAGCGGTTGCAGCAGGTCATGGCTGGCGGCGGCAAGGTATTTGTCCTTGCTGCGATTGGCGGCCTCGGCGGCGTCCCGAGCGTCGCGCAAGGCTTCTGCGATCTGTTTACGCTGGGTGATTTGCTGCTGCAGGTTGCGATTGGCTTCCAGCAATTCGTCGGTGCGCGCGGTGACCCGCTGTTCCAGTTCATCGTTGAGCTGTTGCAGGCGCTGCTGGGCGAGTTTGCGTTCGGTGATATCCGCGACAAACCCTTCCACCAGCCCTTCCTGATCGGGCTTGAGCAACAGGTTCATCAGCACGTCCAGGCTGCTGCCGTCCTTGCGCCGCAATTGGGTTTCATAGCCATGCAGACTGCCTTGGTGCCTGAGCATTTCGCCGATGTTTTCCAGTTCCTGCGCCCCGCCGACGAACAGGTTGCTGGCCAGGTCGGCCAGGGAGAACAACACCTCCTGCGGATCCTGATAGCCCAGCATCCGCGCCAGCGCCGGATTGGCGGCGCGCATGCCTTCGAGCAGGCTGGCCTGGAAGATCCCGTGCACCGCGTTTTCGAACAGCCACTTGTAGCGATTGCGCTCGGCCTCCAGCTCATTCAGGCGCGCGGCCAGTTCCGGGTAATGACTCTTGCGCGCCGAATGACTGCCTAATCCGAGTAATCCAGCCAGCGCCCGTTGTTGCTCGTCAGAGGGCTTCGCCATAGACGACCTCGACATCGCGCTGACTGGATTCGCGCGGGTTGGTGAGGATGCACGGGTCGTGCATGGCGTGTTGCGAGAGAAACGGAATGTCCGCCGTGCTGACCCCGTGCAGGCCGAGGGTTTCATGGAAGCCGATCGCATGTTTGAGAGCGATCAGGTGCTCCACCAGACGCCCGCAGATCTGTCGGTGATTGAGGCCGCGGCAATCTATACCGAAGGTCTCGGCGATGACCTTGAACCGGTCAGGCGCCGAGTTGTAGTTGAACGCCACCACGTGCTCCACCAGCACCGCGTTGCACAGGCCGTGCGGCAGGTCGAGAAAACCACCGAGGCTGTGGGACATCGCATGCACCGCGCCGAGGATCGCGTTGGAGAACGCCAATCCGGCCTGCATGCTGCCGAGCATGATCTTCTCGCGCAGGGCAATATCGTTGGGGTTGGCGATCATCTGCACCAGGTTGCCGTTGATCAGGCGCATGGCTTCCAGTGCATGGGGATCGGTCAAGGGCCCGTGACCGGTAGAAACGAAGGCCTCGATGGCATGCACCAAGGCGTCGATGCCGGTACAGGCCGACAGGAACGGGTCCATGCTCAGGGTGGTTTCCGGGTCGATCAGCGATACGTCCGGCACCACTGCCTTGCTGACGATGGAGAATTTCATGCGTTCTTGCTGATTGGAAATGATCACGAATTGCGAGACGTCGGCCGAGGTACCGGCGGTGGTCGGAATCAGGATCAGCGGCGGGCTGGGCACGCGGATGGTGTCCACGCCCTCGAACTCGAGGATGCTGCGCCCGTGAGCAACGACAATGCCGATGCCCTTGCCGCAATCCATCGGGCTGCCGCCACCGACCGCCACGATCACATCGCAGTGGTTTTCCCGGTACAACTCGGCGCCGAGCATGACTTCCTCGACCCGCGGGTTGGGTGACACGTCGCTGTACAAAAAGAAATCGATGCCCTGGGCTTGCAGGCTGGCCTCGACATCGGCCACCCATCCGGCGGCGATCACCCCCGGATCGCTGACCACCAGCACCTTGCGGGCACCGAAGGTCTTGGCGTAGTTGCCGACGTTGTGCCGGCAGCCGGCACCGAAGATGATTTCAGGGGAAACGAATTTACGCAGCTGGCTGAGACTCTGGCTCATTGGAAAGCCTGTTTTTTATTGTTTTGGAAGGTAAAGCCACACTAACGCATCCGGCTGCGAATGCAATCAGACCAAAGGACAGCGCAAGTTCGGCGCTGTACCATTTTTTTGTATTCACCGCAGCCCCCCTGTGGGAGCGGGCTTGCTCGCGAAAGCGGTGGGTCAGTCGACATCAATATTGAATGTGACGCCGCCTTCGCGAGCAAGCCCGCTCCCACAGGGGATCTGCGCATGGCCATTCATCCGCGATAGATCAGCCGCGAAGCCTTCTCGTTGCGCAACGTCAGGTGCTCCATGCCCAACCCCGGCGCATCGGCCTCCTCCCGAGCCTTGAGGATCACCCCATGATGCGACGACTTGCTGCACACCGGGTCGGCGTTGCTGGCATCACCGGTGAGCATGAACGCCTGGCAGCGGCAGCCGCCCAGATCCTGGTGTTTTTCATCGCAGGACCGACATGGCTCCTTCATCCAGGCATCGCCACGAAAGCGGTTGAAACCAAACGAATCGTTCCAGATGTGCGAGAGGCTGTGCTCGCGCACGTTGGGAAACTGCACCGGTAACTGGCGCGCACTGTGGCAAGGCAACGCCGTGCCGTCCGGGGTGATGTCGAGAAACAGGTTGGCCCAGCCGTTCATGCAGGTCTTGGGGCGTTCTTCGTAGTAATCCGGGGTGACGAAGATCAGCTTGCACGGATGGCGCTGGGCCTCCAGACGCTCGCGGTACTCGTTAGTGATGCGCTCGGCACGCTGCAGTTGTTCGCGGGTCGGCAGCAGGCCGACGCGGTTGAGCTCGGCCCAACCGTAGAACTGACAGGTGGCCAACTCGACGAAATCCGCTTCCAGCTCCAGGCACAGGTCAATGATCTTCGCGATATCGTCGATGTTGTGCCGATGAGTAACGAAGTTGAGCACCATCGGGTAGCCCTGGGCTTTCACCGCCCGGGCCATGGCCAGTTTCTGGGCGAACGCCTTGCGCGAGCCGGCGAGCATGTTGTTTACCGCTTCATCGGCGGCCTGGAAGCTGATCTGGATATGGTCGAGCCCGGCGACCTTGAAGTCGCGGACCTTCTGCTCGGTCAGGCCGATGCCCGAGGTGATCAGGTTGGTGTAGTAGCCCATGTCCCGGGCGGCTTTGATCAGTTCGGCCAGGTCTTGCCGCACCAGTGGCTCCCCACCGGAAAATCCCAATTGCGCCGCGCCCATGTCCCTCGCCTCGCGAAACACGCGTATCCATTCTTCGGTGCTCAGCTCTTCACCTGAGTTGGCAAAGTCCAGCGGGTTGGAGCAATACGGGCATTGCAGGGGGCAACGATAGGTCAGCTCCGCGAGCAACCACAGCGGCGGTCCCGGAGGTGAATCATTCGATCCAGAATTGCGCATGGGCCACCTCCAGGAATGCCAACACATCCTCGTCAATCCCCGGCACGCCAGGGAAATTCGCCGACAGCAGATCAATGATGGCCGCCACGCTGCGCCGACCGTCCACCAGATCGAGGATCTGCCCGGCGCTGACGTTGAGCTTGATCATGCCTTCGGGGTACAGCAGCACATGGCAATCCTGACGCGGTTCCCATTGCAGGCGAAAACCCTGGCGCAGAGACGGTGCCTGCTCGCGTTTGATCAGGCTCACAGGGCAATCCCCCGGTGCCAGACCTTCTCGCTGGTCACCGTGTGAAACGGCGGTCGTTGCAGCTCATAGGCCATGCTCATGGCATCGAGCATGCTCCATAGCACGTCGAGCTTGAATTGCAGAATCTCCAGCATGCGTTGCTGGGCCTCAAAGGTCACGTAGTGCGCCAGGGTGATACGCAGACCGTGTTCGACATCCCGCCGCGCCTGGCTCAGGCGAGTGCGGAAGTAGTCGTAGCCGGCGGCGTCGATCCATGGGTAGTGGGCTGGCCAGGCGTCGAGTCGGGATTGGTGGATCTGTGGCGCGAACAGTTCGGTCAGCGAACTGCTGGCCGCTTCCTGCCAGCAGGCACGACGGGCGAAGTTGACGTAGGCGTCCACGGCGAAACGCACGCCGGGCAGCACCAGCTCCTGGGAACGCAGCTGGTCCGGGTCGAGGCCGACGGCCTGGCCCAGACGCAGCCAGGCTTCGATACCGCCGTCTTCGCCGGGGGCGCCGTCATGGTCCAGCAGGCGCTGAATCCACTCGCGACGGATTTCGCGGTCCGGGCAGTTGGCGAGGATCGCGGCGTCCTTCAGGGGAATGTTCACCTGGTAGTAAAAGCGATTGGCGACCCAGCCCTGGATCTGCTCGCGGCTCGCCCGGCCTTCATACATCGCCACGTGATAGGGGTGATGGATGTGGTAATAAGCGCCTTTGGCGCGCAGGGCGGCTTCGAATTCGGCGGGGGACATTGGGGTGTCAGTCATTGCGGTTCTCCGGGGAACAACCGGTGGATTCTGTGGTGTATGGTCGGACGTCTTCGCGGGCAAGCCTCGCTCCTACAGGTTCGGCGCTATTCCCCCTGTAGGCGCGAGGCTTACCCGCGAAGAGGCCATCAACTACAGCACAATACTCATGCCGTCATAAGCCACTTCAACCTTACGCCGACCCAGCTCAGCACGCTCCGGCGAATCTTCGTCGAGGATCGGGTTGGTGTTGTTGATGTGAATAAGCACCTTGCGCGGCTTGGGCAGTTGCTCCAGCACTTCCAGCATGCCGCCGGGGCCGTTCTGCGCCAGGTGGCCCATTTCCCGGCCGGTGCGAGTGCCGACGCCACGGCGCTGCATTTCGTCGTCGTCCCACATCGTGCCGTCCACCAGCAGGCAATCGCTGCCGGCCATGATTTCCAGCAGCGGCGCATCGACCTTGCCCAGGCCCGGGGCATAGAACAGTTTGCCGCCGGTGTTCAGGTCTTCGACGATCAGGCCGATGTTGTCGCCCGGGTGCGGGTCGAAGCGGTGCGGCGAATACGGCGGCGCTGCGCTGCGCAAGGGCAGCGGGGTGAAGCGCAGGCTCGGGCAGGCCGGGATGGTGAAGCTGCGGTCGAGTTCGATGCGGTTCCAGCTCAGCCCGCCGTTCCAGTGGGTCAGCATGGTGAACAACGGGAAACCGGTGCTCAGGTCTTCATGGACCATGTCGGTGCACCAGACCTGATGCGGGCAGCCTTCGCGCAGGCTAAGCAGGCCGGTGGTGTGGTCGATCTGGCTGTCCATCAGGATGATTGCGCTGATGCCGGTATCGCGCAGGGCTCGGCCCGGCTGCATTGGCGCGAAACTCTGGAGCTGGGCGCGGATGTCCGGCGAGGCGTTGCACAGCACCCAGTTCACGCCATCATCGGAAATCGCGATGGACGACTGGGTCCGCGCCTTGGCCCGCAGGCTGCCGCTGCGAAAACCTGCGCAGTTCGCGCAGTTGCAGTTCCACTGCGGGAAACCACCGCCGGCGGCAGAACCTAGAATCTGGACAAACATGGCCGCTCCATCATTTGAAAACTTAAAATAAAAACGCCTCGGCAGACCGAGGCGCTGAACCACACGACAAAATTAACGGCTTGCGAAGTACATGGTGACTTCAAAGCCGATACGCAGGTCGGTGAAAGCAGGTTTGGACCAGGACATAAGAGTGCTCCTTTCAGGTGGATGAAACGGTTGAGACCTATACATATAGTCCACCTCCAGTCGGAGATGTTCAGATAGTTAGGCGGCTATGTTACTCAAAATTTCAGAATGATTGGCTGCGAATCTGTGAGAAAGCTAATTGCAGCGCCGGTAATGATCATTTTGCCGCTTGCCAAGGCGCGTTCGGCCCCGGACTGCTGGCCAGACAGCGCCAGCCGCCGTCGGCCTTGGTCAATCGCTGGACGGCGTCGAGCAGGGCGGCGCGGTCGATCCGCAGAATCGCCGCTGGCAGCTGCATCAGATAATCCGACGAGTGGCCGGCCAGTTTTCCCTGCCACAGCATTTCGGCGGCTTGAGCGTCGGGCAGCGAGGTACTGACGAACTGATCGGCCAAGGCCTGGCGTTGGGCTATGAAGGCCGCGTCATCGATGCCGTCGATCATCTCAGGCACTGCGTTCAGAAATTGTTCGATGTGTCCCAGCAGCTCCACAGGCGCAACGCTCGGTGATTGCACGCCGAATAGCAGCCCGGTTTGCCCATGAATCTGCCGCAGGCCGCTGAATACTGCATAGCCGAGTTGCAGCTCTACCCGCAGGCGCTGGTAAAACGGTGTCTGACACAGGTGAGCGAGCAAGCGCCAGGCGGCTTCGTCGGCGATGTCCCGGGTTACGGTCGGGCAGAAGAGCAGGAGCGCGTGCTCGCTGGAACCGGTGTCGATGCAGTGCCAGAGACGCTGTGAGCAGATCGATGAAAGTGGCGTCAGTTGATTGTCCGGGCTGCCCGGCACACGGCTCAAGGCCGGGCTCAGCGCCGCTTGAATCTGGGCGGACAGGCCTGTCGCCAGACCATCCCAGCTCGCATTCGACCAAAGCCGCTGCAAGTCGTCCGAGTCTGGGGAGTGCTCAAGGCAGTGCTCAGGCAGTGCCTTGAGCAACTGTCGAATCGGCATCAGCGGGGCGCTTGTCGATGCTGTTTGTGAGATAGCGACATCAGCGTTTGTCAGTTCTTTCAGTGCATGCTCGAGGACTTCCGGCATCGGCTCCTGCAATCCGGTCATTTTCAGCAGCCATTCATTGCCCGAAGCGCTGAAGGACAACTCGACACCTGCCTGACGAGCATCGTCACACAAGGGTTGCAGGCGGTTTTCCAATGCCGATTGAAGCGTGCTGCGAGGCGCCGAGTCCAGGCGCCAACGCAGGTAAACGGCGCCTTCAGCCGTGTTATCTGGCAACGCCTGGCTGAATTGCATCGGCGAGCGTTCGCGGCGACTGCGCGAGCGATCCTGAGCAAAGGTTCGCAGACCGCGGTGTTTGCTGGTCTGGCCGCGGATCAGTCCGGCGCTCGGGGCAGCAGGCTCCGCGCATAAAAACGGGTTGGCTGTCGGCAGTTGCCATTGGCGGCTGAAGTTATCCACAGCACCGATTTGCCGCAGGATCTCCTTCAGGGCAATGACACCCTGGTCGGATAAACCGGTCTCGAGCTGCTC